>NZ_KV836077.1:0-6943 GCF_001838215.1 Corynebacterium sp. HMSC061H03 | reverse complement strand
CCCCCCCCCCCAGGCTAAGTACCCAGCGCTAGTTGCCCAGCGCTAGTTGTCCAGCACATCGTGGACAACGATGGTCTGGTCACGACCCGGGCCAACACCGATGTAGGAAATGCGAGCGCCGGAGAGCTCCTCCAGGCGGTTCAGGTAATCCTTGGCCTTGTCCGGCAGCTCATCGAAGGTGCGGCAGCCAGTGATGTCTTCGTCCCATGCAGGCATGGTCTCGTAAATCGGGACAGCGTGGTGGAACTCCGACTGGGTGAGTGGCATTTCGTCGTGACGCACGCCATCAACGTCGTAAGCGACACAAATCGGAATCTCGCCGATACCAGTCAGGACATCCAGCTTGGTGATGAACAGATCCGTGAAACCGTTGACGCGCGCGGCGTAGCGAGCCAGCACCGAGTCGTACCAACCACAGCGGCGCTTACGGCCGGTGTTGACTCCGACCTCACCGCCGGTGGTCTGCAGGTACTCGCCCCACTTGTCGAACAGCTCCGTCGGGAACGGGCCAGCACCGACGCGGGTGGTGTAGGCCTTCATGATGCCCAGCACCGAAGTGATCTTCGTCGGGCCGATGCCGGTGCCCACGCAGGCACCACCAGCGGTTGGGTTCGAGGAGGTCACGAACGGGTAGGTGCCGTGGTCGACGTCGAGCATGGTGGCCTGGCCGCCCTCCATGAGGACGTGCTTGCCGGCATCCAAAGCCTGATTGAGCTCAAACTCCGAGTCGATAATCATCGGGCGCAGACGATCGGCGAAGCCCATGAAGTAATCAAAGACTTCATCCGGGTCGATAGCGCGGCGGTTGTACAGCTTGACCAGAATCTGGTTCTTCTGAGCCAGCGAAGACTCAATCTTCTGGCGCAGAATCGACTCATCCAGAATGTCCTGGACACGCAAGCCCGTACGGCCGACCTTGTCGGCATACGTCGGGCCGATACCGCGGCCAGTGGTGCCGATAGCGCGCTTACCCAGGAAGCGCTCGGTCACGCGATCCAGTGTCTGGTGGTACGGAGCAACCATGTGGGCATTGCCCGAAACGCGCAGGCGGGACGCCTTTGCACCGCGAGCTTCGAGGCCATCAATCTCGTCGAAAAGCGCCTCGAGGTTGACCACACAGCCGTTACCGATAATCGGCACAGCGTTTTCCGACAGCACACCCGCCGGAAGCAGCTTCAGCTCGTACTTCTCACCGCCAACGACAACGGTGTGGCCGGCGTTATTGCCACCGTTGGGCTTGACGACGTAGTCGACGCGGCCACCGAGAATATCGGTTGCTTTGCCCTTGCCCTCGTCGCCCCACTGGGCACCGACGATAATGATTGCGGCCATAGTCCTACTTCAACTCCTGGGATTGCAGACGACGCATTAGAGTGTAGTCCTATGCGTATTGTTGTGCTGCAGTGTGGCCCCGATGTACCCGCGTTTTCCCAATTGCTCCGCCAATCATGGTCTACATCAGCACCGTCCACACCATCAGCACCAGCTACTCCGGCACCACCCGCCTATGCGCTTCACGACGTCGCGATGATCCCCACCCGCAAGGAGCTGGCTTTCATCGACGACCTGGCCAAGGACGTACTGCCTGTCGATACAGCTCCGACGCCGGAGGAAATCTCCAAGCAGAAAAAAGTCGACCACTTAGGCGCTCCGCAACCCGCTCCGCAAAAGCCGAGCGAGCCGTTACGAATTGTGGTCGTTGGCACCGACGCGGCACTGGCTACCGTGGCAACCTACCTGATGCGCAAGAACCTCCTGTGGATTGAAGTGGCACATGTCCCCACCGCGCCCTCGACCGCGGCCAAAAACTGGGGCATCGATGGAGGGGAAGGGCTCGATGCGGCGGCCGCGCTCACGCGCCCGACGACGCCAGTGCCGCTGATTCGCGATGACACCGGGCACGCAATTGTTGGTTACGCCCTACTGACAGAGCCGGGAATTACCGGAGTGTCCTCGGCAAACGGGTTTACTGGCGAGGTCTATGTCGACGAGCATCAGATGTTCTCCGGCACATCCACCGGCCTGCAGATTCGCCCTACCCCCGACGCCCCGGGCATCGTTGCGGCCGAAGTTCCGGCTCCGGAAGCGGAAATCGGTAACGAGGGTGAGGGCGACAAAGGCCTGCTGAGCCGACTCGGATTGGGGCGCGGTGGCCGTCGTAAAGCGAAAGAAGCCCCGGCCCGCGAGCTACACCGTCCGATGACGGGTCGGGCAGTTCAAGTTGGTGGCCTGGGCTTCCGATATGTGCGCGATGGAGTCGAGTCTCGAAAGCCGCGAGAGAAGACAACTCTGTACCGACACCTTCGCGACTTGCAGATTGTGCACTAACTGCGGCGGGCAATAGCCACGGTCTGCCCATGAGAAAGTGGCTTGCGCGAAAGCGGCCTGCGCGAAAGTTCGAGTACAGATAACATTTGGGTGTTAAAGCCACTGCCCGCCACTGCCTCGATAGGACAGCATCATGACCGACAACACCCCACGGCTACGCGCTGGCGACCAAGCCCGCCACACTGCGCTGAAACGCTTGGAATGGGCATTCCGCGATGGCCAGATTGACTTTGCGGAATTGCAGGAGCGCACCGAGAAAGCCCAAAAGGCGACGTACATCGATGAGTTGCCCGCATTGACACAGGACTTGTCGCTGCCCGCGAACCTGGCCGAGCCGACTCCACATGCACACCCAAACCCTAACCTGCGCCCGAACCTACACAGCGTCCCGGACGAGCACCATTCGGTGGCACCGAATGCAGCCAACAATCATCAACCAGCTCGGATTGATAGCTCCGCCGCGGCAACTGGTTCGAAGCTCTCCATCGGCATCTTCGGCGGCACCGACAAGAGAGGCCCTTGGACGTGCGCTCCCACGCACACCACGGTGGCGGCCTTCGGCGGGACCGGCTTGGATTTCCGCGAGGCCATCCTGACCGCGGAAACCACTGTCGTCAACATTGGCTGCGCCTTCGGTGGAGTCGACGTCATTGTCCCCGACCACTACCAAGTTGATGTCGACGTGCTGCCCATCTTCGGCGGCACGGATGTTACTGGAAAGCCGGGACGTCACCTTCCAGCTCCTGGCGCAGGCCAGGCTCCGAAGATTATTGTGCGCGGCTTCGTCGCTTTCGGTGGCGTCGAGGTCAAGCGCGTACCGCACTAGAGCATGCTGCAGTAGCACGTGGGCAGTAGCATGTGCGCCGGAGCACGTGGGCAGTAACCGACTGGCGCCTAGCTGTGATGTCCAGGGACGTTGTTCTGGCCCCCGCCCGTAATGACACCGTGCCGATTCAAGAAGTATCTGTCCAGACCGCTTGCCATTGAAGGCATGTTAGAGTTTGGGGCATGTCGAGTCCCGAATCAGACAGGTCAGGGGTTGTCGGTCACACCGCCAGCCCCTTGAACCACTAGTTACGACGCCCACGATCTGTGTGGGCGTATGTCTGGCGTACCCGGGGCGCTGGCCGTGGTGACAAGAAGAACCATTTCTTGATCTCACACCTCGGAGTACTCGATGCCTTTTGCCCTCTACATGCTTGCCCTGGCGGTCTTCGTCATGGGCACTTCAGAATTCATGCTCGCGGGATTGCTCCCCGCGATCGCGACCGAACTTGACGTCTCGGTCGGCACTGCGGGCCTGCTGACCTCCGCATTCGCAGTCGGTATGGTCGTCGGCGCGCCAGTGATGGCGGCATTCGCTCGCCGTTGGCCACCGCGGCTCACATTGATCGTTTGCCTTCTCGTGTTCGCGGGAAGCCACGTCATCGGAGCGATGACACCAGTGTTCTCTCTCCTGCTCATCACCCGGGTGCTCAGCGCTCTCGCAAACGCAGGATTCCTCGCCGTAGCACTGAGCACGGCCACTACCCTCGTGCCAGCGAACCAGAAGGGGCGTGCACTGTCGATCCTGCTCTCCGGCACGACGATCGCAACCGTCGTGGGCGTCCCCGCCGGGGCACTGCTCGGCACAGCGCTGGGCTGGCGAACGACGTTCTGGGCGATCGCCATCCTCTGTATTCCCGCGGCCGTTGGAGTCATTCGTGGCGTCACGAACAATGTTGGTCGGAGCGAGACTAGCGCGACCTCACCAAGGCTCCGTGTCGAGCTCAGCCAGTTGGCGACGCCGCGGCTCATCCTGGCCATGGCACTCGGAGCGCTGATCAACGGAGGGACCTTTGCGGCATTCACCTTCCTGGCACCCATCGTGACCGAGACCGCGGGCTTGGCCGAAGCGTGGGTGTCCGTCGCGCTGGTGATGTTCGGCATCGGATCGTTCCTTGGCGTCACGATCGCAGGACGACTATCAGATCAACGACCTGGCCTCGTGCTCGCAGTCGGCGGACCGCTATTGCTGACAGGCTGGATCGTGTTGGCAGTGGTCGCATCTCATCCCGTTGCGCTTATCGTCCTCGTCCTCGTTCAGGGATTCCTGTCGTTCGGCGTCGGCAGTACTCTGATCACGCGTGTGCTGTATGCAGCATCGGGTGCGCCAACGATGGGCGGTTCGTACGCAACCGCAGCATTGAATATCGGAGCTGCAGCGGGGCCCGTGCTTGGTGCGCTCGGGCTCGCGACCGGGCTGGGGCTGCTCGCGCCGGTTTGGGTCGCTTCGGTGCTGACAGCGATCGCTCTCGTCATCATGCTTCTCACCAGACGCGCGCTTACGAAGACCGCGGCGGAGGCCAATTGATGACCCATCCGAACGCTCTTCTCACTCCTCGTGCCCGTCTCCGGTTAGCTCGGCTGATTGTCGAAGACGGCTATCCGGCCACGATCGCCGCAAAGATGGGGTCGTTTGCGGGAGAGGGCGAAATCCTACGCTAAGGCTTTGGCCAACGATATTCTCCGGTAAGATTGATGTGTTCCCAGGGGATAGGAGAAGTCGCTTGATATCTAGTATGACGTCTGTCGCACCTGCTTGATCGCGGCCGCGATAGCTAGATCGCGTTGCTCCTCTTCTCCATCCGCGTTCCAAGCTGCGGAAAGGCACCCATAAGCGTACGCCTGGTCGAGCAGGCGACGCGGATCGACGTCCAGCGCACGAGAGAATGCGTCCGCCATCTGTGCAATGCGTCTAGGATCGAGACAAAGGTCGTCTCTGTCAGCCGGATCGTAGAACATATTGGCGGCGCCAAAGCCCACTTCACCGACCAGACCGACGGGATCTATCACCAGCCAGCCGCGACTGGAGAACATGATGTTTTCATGATGCAGATCGCCATGTAGCCCACGCAGTTCCGAGGCATTGCTCATCATTTGATCGGCTATAATCGCCGCGTGGACGTAGTCAGTTTGACAACCTGCGTTTTGATCATCGCGCGCCCGCTGAAACAAAGCTGCAAAGCGATCCCGGATCGGGAGAAGGGCAGAAGGCAGGGGTTCCTCAGATGCGGCATACAGCTTCGCCATTAGTTCCGCTGCAATTTCGGTCGCCTGGTAGTCGCCGTGCTCGGCAACGATGTGAGAGAGCATTCGCTCCCCGGCATATTCGAGCAACATCAGATTGTTCTCACGACCGAGCAACCGGACTGCTCCCCTCCCATTGCGCCATACCAGATAGTCGGCCCCGCGCAGTTCATCAGCAATGTCTTCTATAGGTTTCAATCCCTTGACGATTGCAGGAGTCCCGTCTGGCAATGAAACTTTCCAAACGAGGCTGGAAAAGGTGTCCGCAATGAGAACAGGTTGCGAAACGTGCCAATGAGCAGGAAAAACAGGCGGCATGAACATCAACCCCAAGTCAGAGGGTCCAATCGCAGATAGAAGGCAAGGCGTTCGCGGTCGGGGGCTTCGATCCCCAATACATTGAATAGGACAGCGAAGGCGCGCTCTGCTTCATCTGGCGCTGCCCAGTTCTCTTCGGCGTTAGCAATCATGAGTGCCAAATCGGCATAGCGATCTGCTGTTCCGAGCCGCCCAAGGTCGATCAGACCCGTGCATTGAAGAGTTTTAGGGTCCACCATGAAGTTCGGCATGCAGGGATCACCATGGCAAACAACCATATCGGTGCGCTCTTGGTCGAGCCGCACCGGTAGCTCTCGTTCGACACGAGCCAAAAGATCGAGCTGCGGCGTACTCTTGTCCTCGTCCGGTAAGAAGTCGGGATTGACGGCATTGCGGGACACCACATCAACGGCGCGTCCGAACATTCGCGACAGCCTGCGCTCAAACGGACATTGATCAACCGATAGGCTGTGAACAGCGCCAAGTTGCTGCCCCATTGACGGCCACGCTTTGAGCAAATCCGCTCCAGACAGATCAGCCGCCGGTACTCCCGGAATTGCCGTTATCACCAAGCATGCACCCTCCTGTTCCTCCTGCCAGTTGATCACCTCGGGGCAAGCCACACCTCGACCTTTGAGCCAAATGAGGCGGTCACGCTCTCCAGCGAGCTCACCGCGGCGGGAAGCAGGTGCGATTTTCGCGAAGGCATGCCCGTCACCACGTCGAAAAACAAAATCACCAGATTCTCCGCCTCTGACAGGCAACCAGTCAGAATGCGATTCACCAAAAAAAAAATTAGTTCGATTCAATGGAGGTTCCTTCAGTTTTCTGATGAAGCGCGGAGGTGGCTCAACCTGCGAAAAGAAACGAGTTGCTACGTAAGTCCGAGAACATGCTTTCCATGGTCTCTGAGCTCGCCTTTGGGACCGACATATCGGTAGAGAGTGACGCGCTCGATGCCGAGTTCCTTGCAGAGATCGGAAACTGAAGTATCGCGCTGGGCCATGGCGGCTTGCGCGAGACGCACCTGAGCTTTGGTGAGCGCGAATTTTCGTCCGCCCTTGCGACCGCGCGCTCTCGCGGAGGCGAGACCCGCCATGGTGCGCTCTCGGATCAGATCCCGCTCGAACTCGGCCAAGGTGGCGAAGATTCCGAACACCATGCGACCGGACGCAGTCGTGGTGTCGATCTGAGCGGGCACTGTTGCAAAGTTAGCGATGAGGCAGCC
>NZ_KV836076.1:0-6888 GCF_001838215.1 Corynebacterium sp. HMSC061H03 | reverse complement strand
CTTTTGTACCTACGGGTAAACGGAATTAACTAGGCAACGATTAGATCCTGGGTTTCCTCTTTCGGTGAATCCTCGTTGGCTCTCTGTGGCAGACTGTCTCTATGACTAATCAGACACCTAACTCCGATGTGGTTAACCTCGCTTCTTCTGAGGACGAGGCTCAAGACAGCTTCACTCCCGTAACGACCGAGGAAGGTAAGCTGCAACAGCTTATTGAATGGCTCGAAGAACACGTCTCGGCCTATTCTTACTTGAGCGAGATTGTCCCCTTGGGTGCCTCTGAGGAAGACATTAAGAAGGCTCGTGCGTCAGTCAATGACCGCGGCGCTCGTATGCCAGACGCCATTATTCACGGTTCGATGATGGTCCTGGGGGCGGCTGTCAACCATTCTTCGCCATACCTTGCGTATGCCGACGGCAAGGTAGAGGTGACGGATACGATGGTGGGGGATAGTCCTAGCGTTCCGGTGCGGGTTTTTGTTCCGGAGGATCCAACCGGATCTGTGGTAGTTGCCGCACACGGCGGCGCTTTCTGGATGGGCGACGGCAGTCTGCGTGAGAATTCCTTCGGCCCAAATATGGCTGCCCTGGCAGCCCGATCGGGCGCAATTGTTGTGGATGTGGATTACCGGCTCGCGCCAGAGCACAAGGTATCTGAGGCCGTCAATGACATTGCACGGGTAGTCGCATCTGTCGCAGATGATTCGTTGCAGCTTCAAAAATTGGGTGCAATGCCCATCAGTGATCAGAACCCGATAGTTCTCTATGGTGTCTCTTCAGGCGGGCACAATGTTGTTTCCGCGGTAGACCAGATTAGTCAAGACACTCCGGTTGCTCTGTTGCTCGTTGCCCCGGCTCTAGACCTGCGTGGTGCTCCTGCGGTGTGGTTGCAGGCATTCTTCGGCACCTCTGATGATTCGGCAAAGGAAGTGTCACCGGGATTGCATGAGCCGTCGCGAAGCATGCGTGTCCACGTTCAGGCGGCCTCCCGCGATACTGTTGTTCGGCCAGCTACCGAGTACCTGAAGAAGGTCGAGGAGGCAGGGGGAGAGGCCTCTCAGGCGGAATTCTTGGCAACTCACCAGATTGCGGTTCCAAAGGTTCAGCGAGAACAGATTACGGACGCGGCGCGGTTCATTCTAGAGGCCACTCACACGGAACGTGAGCTGCCAGAGGACCCGGCAGGTGAATACGATAAGGAAGCGATTGACCGGCAGAACGAAGAGTCCTGGGGCAAGAGCTAGTCAACTCGTTCCAGTTCCCAATGACGCTCTCGCTGTGCATGTGAGCACCGCGGAGGGGAGCGCTGCTAAGGGAAATCGGGGCGGGGCTAGAACAGCTCAGTGCCAAAAGGTCGGGGCTAACAGCCCCCGACTAGTTCAGCGGCAGGAGGTTGCGCTTCGTTGCGTGTACCTCTTCCACCCGGTCGATGTTGCGTTCGAGCACATTCCAATCGTTGACAGGAATATTGCGCTGGGCTTGGGCAATGATTGACTTGTCTGGAGTGGACCACGCGAGCGGCACTGGGGTGATCTCATCGTAGAACTCGGTGCGGCTCTTGTGTGTACCGGCCACAGCAACAGCTGGCACCTTCGCGCCCACGCGGCGGGGAACACCGGAAATCGTGGTGACCGTACGTGTAGCCAGGGCCGGGACGGGCTCGCCATCGGAGGGGTTTTTACGCATGTCCACCAGGGTCATCAGCACCATGGTCCGCTCATCCACACGCGCAATCATGGCCGGAACCAGCGGGGATTTGTCGTAAAGCTCTTGCGGATCCTTAATTGCGCGTCGCACCTGGAAGGTAACGCCGACGTAGAGAGCTGCGAGGGCGAAAAGCACAACCGCGCTGCCGATAACAAACGGCGTGCGGTCGAAAACTATTAGAACCAGCACAGCGCCGACGAGCAGCAGAGCAGAGAAAATGCCGGAGGAGATGAGCAGTCGGCGGGCATCGCGGTAGTACTCGTTGTTGGCGTTGGTGTGCTCGCGGTTGACGGGGAAGTGAAAGTTCATGGCAGTCCTTTAGTTATCCAGTTTTCTAGGATTCCGAGCTAGCGGTGGAATCACCGGGCAGGGAGGGCCCGAGGTACTCGTCTGCGTCGACGATTCGGTAGGCGTAGCCCTGTTCCGCCAGGAAACGCTGGCGGTGAGCTGCGTATTCGGTATCGAGCGTATCGCGAGTCACCACCGAGTAAAAGACGGCGCCACCACCATCGGACTTCGGGCGCAGGAGACGCCCCAGGCGCTGTGCCTCCTCCTGTCGGGAACCGAAGGTGCCGGAGATTTGCACGGCGACAGAGGCTTCGGGAAGGTCGATGGAAAAGTTCGCAACCTTGGAGACCACCAGCGTGTTGATCTCGCCGCGCCGGAACTTCCCAAAGAGCTCCTCGCGTTTGGTGTTGGACGTCTTTCCTTCGATGACGTCGACG
Source organism: Corynebacterium sp. HMSC061H03 (assembly GCF_001838215.1). Taxonomy (NCBI): domain Bacteria; kingdom Bacillati; phylum Actinomycetota; class Actinomycetes; order Mycobacteriales; family Corynebacteriaceae; genus Corynebacterium; species Corynebacterium sp. HMSC061H03. The sequence goes on along the minus strand of NZ_KV836076.1, from coordinate 4,456 downwards.
CCGAGCTCTTCGCCGATCTCTTCGAGCTGATCCAGGTAGGCACCAATCACCAGAGCGGGTTCGCCCTCGTGTCGGGCAAGGATTTGCTTGACGACGGGAATCTTCGTCGGCGTCGTTGCGGCCAGACGATACCTGTCGGAGGCCTCAGCCGTGGCGTAGAGCATGCGTTCGGACTCGGTTGGGGTCACGCGGACCTCAACGCAGTCAGCCGGTGCGATCCAGCCCTGGGCTTCGATGTCTTTCCACGGGGCGTCGTAGCGCTTCGGGCCGATCAGGCTGAAGACGTCTCCCTCGCGGCCATCTTCGCGCACCAGGGTAGCGGTGAGCCCCAGTCGACGGCGCGACTGCAGATCCGCACTCATTCGGAACACAGGAGCGGGCAGGAGGTGGACCTCGTCATAGATGATGAGGCCCCAGTCGCGGGAATCGAATAGCTCGAGTGCGCGGTATTCTCCCTTAGTCTTGCGCGTGACCACTTGGTAGGTCGCAATGGTGACGGGGCGAATCTCCTTCTTTTCGCCGGAGTATTCGCCGATTTCGTCTTCGGTCAGCGAGGTGCGTCGCAGCAGCTCGTCGCGCCACTGCCTGCCGGCGACGGTGTTGGTGACCAGAATCAAAGTGGTGCGCTGCGCGTCTACCATGGCCGCTGCACCGACGATTGTTTTGCCTGCGCCACAGGGCAGCACCACGACGCCGGAGCCGCCTTCGCGGAAGGAATCAGCCGCCATGCGTTGGTAGTCGCGCAGTTCCCAGGTGTCGTGGCCTCCGGTGCCCTGATCCTGCCAAGCGATGGCGTGTGCCTCACCGTCGATGTAGCCGGCGGTGTCATTGGCAGGCCAACCGACCTTCAGCAGCTCCTGTTTGATTCGGCCTCGCTCGGAGGGGTGCACGGTCCAGGTGTCGGCATCGATTTGCTCGCCGAGCATCGGACGAATCTTTTTGTGCTTGGTCACCTCGGCCAGTACCGCAGGGTCGTGTGAAACCAGAATAAGGCCGTGAGCTGGATGCTTGGTCAGGCTCAGGCGACCGTAGCGGTCCATGGTCTCCGCGACGTCGATAAGCAGCGGCTGTGGGACGGGGAACTTGGAGAAGCGCTCGAGGACATCGACCACCTGCTCCGCGTCGTGACCGGCGGCGCGGGCATTCCACAGCGCCAGCGGGGTGATGCGGTAGGTGTGCACATGTTCAGGAGCACGTTCGAGCTCCGCGAACGGTGCCAGCGCCGCGCGTGCCGCATCCGCCTCCGGATTATCGACCTCCAGCAGCACCGTCTTATCCGATTGGACGATCAGCGGACCCGTACCGAAACCCATTATTTCCTCGCCTCGCAGACATTCGACCAAAAATAAGCTAAAGGTCAATTCTGCCACGATTACGCAGAAGATGCGGCACGGGCTCGAATCATCCCGAACCGCCACATTCGCTTCTGCATCGCTTTACGACGGTCCGCGCGCCCGCCGCCTAGTCGACAGGATGTACTTCGGTAATGCGATGCAGCAGGAAGCGCAGCACTTGGCTGGTGGCCGGGTCGATTGCATCGACCTGCCCACCGGAGACGGTGACTGGGCGCACGCGCTTGCGGCCGGGTTTGCCGTTGCGGTCAACGTAGCTCAAATACAGGTCGTCACCGTGGCGAGCCGCGCGCTGCAGGAGCTTGAACGCTTCGGTGCCGGAGGCGTAGTCGCTCGTGCCACCGGTGCTAGCGCTGGCACCGGCAGCCGTGCCCGTACCTGTCGCCGAATCCGCAGCCGAGCCAGAGACCCCAGCAGTGTTGCCACTGGCTGCAGTGCCACTGGAACTACCAGCGTGCTCAGCAGCACGGTTGCCATCGGCAATAGCCGTCAACGCCTGGCTGATGCGTTCCGGTTCGGGCATCGTTGTACGCGCAGTAGGCACCGGAGCTGGCGCCTCAATGCGGCAGGGAGCGCGACCGAGATCCAGCACCAAACCCTCTGCATCTTCGGCGATGATGGAAAAGCCCGCATTTCTAGCGGTCTCAATCACCTGGGCAAGCGGGGCCTGGCTAATTAGCACCGTTTCGGCAATCTTCCGCAACGCCAGGCTTTGCCCAGCCTGGTGACTCTGGAATGAGGCCAGCAGGGCCGGATCGTCACAGCGGATAAACGAAGCTGCGGGGCCACCGCGGAGACGACCGTGGCGGCGGGCGACGTCGTCAAGCAAATAGGTAATGGACTGCGGCACCTCGCCGACGGCGTAGCGCGAAAGAAACTCCGAGATATCGGCGGCATTGATGCCGGCGTCGAGGGCATCGCGAAGGCTGTCTTCGGTCACGCGGTAGACGCTGGCGAGGCCGGGAGATTCCAGCTGCGCAATCGAACTGAGCATGCGTTCCATCTCCGGGGATGCGGGGCCCGGTACGACGATGGTGTTGTCCGCCTGAACCATCAGGTACGAGGCGTTCGGCGGCAAGAGGTTGTTACAGGCGGCACGCAGATCGTCGAAGGCCTCGGCGGTACCGGATTCGATGAGCGCGACCATGGCTTTGCCGACCTCGCTAAGGCCGACGGAAATCGTTTCCACGCCCGGGTCCCGCACGACGATGCCGAGGGCGACCAGCTCGTCGACCACGCCACTGAGCGTCTCGTCCGTGCACCTCGCGTTGGTAATCGGGTAGTAGTAGGCGGCGCATTCACGCAGGTCAGTCAGAGCAACGATGTCGTTGTCGCTTGCCGACGACGCCACCTGCGCACAGCAGGCCAGCACCATTTCCCGGATTGACGGTACCCCGGAGAGCCGAGCTTGTGGGGAGAGTAGAGCAATGCGCTTGCCTTCCTCATTGAGCTGGTCGACCCGCCAGGGAGCTGCGTCGCTAGTGCGAGTGCCGACCGTCAAACTCACCCACCGGTCAACCAGATCGGCGTCGAGGAAGCCGTCGGCTGCCAGCGTGGGGGCGAAATAGTCACCACCGCTGTCGTGCAGTGGCAGCGGATGCGGAGTGCCGACATGAACCAGGCCCGCTGCACTGAGGTTAGCCACGCCGCGAGCCAACTCCGAGATGTCGACGCCGAGCTCCTCGATGAGACTGCGGGTTTCCCGCACTCCGATGACACCGTTTTTCAAGGTCGGCGCGGGGTCGGTTCCCAGCAAGTCCAGCAGGTCAGTCGCCTGTCGCAAAGTTTCCCAGGCAGTGGCGGCAGCACGGTCGTTACCGCTGGCGATCACGTGGGTAGCGGGGGTTTCGGGGCGCAGGGGGACGTCGTCGTCGGCAAGCCCGACTCCACGCATAAGCGCGCGAACGGTGGCGGGCAGGCGAACGGTGCCCTTGTCGATGCGTTCGAGCAGGCCGGCGTTGATGAGCGCTGGGACCGGCAGCGAAGGGTCGGCATCCGGATGAGCGTCCTTTGTGACGCCGAGCCCTCCGGAGTTGGCGAGGGTATCCAGGAGACGCTGTTGCCTGTCTGTGACCTCGGTGAGTGCCGTGCGTAGCTGGCTGCGGCTGGGGCCATCGGGATTGGGCAGAAGATACCAGCCAGGTGGCAACGAGGTGGCGACCTCATCGCTGAGGCAGAAGTAGTCCTGCCAGGGCAGAGGCTTCTTGCGGGTGGACTTGCCGGTGAAGGTGCCGCGGGGGCCGGGACCGTTGCCCCAGATGAGTCCGTATTCGCGCAGGGTATCGAGGCTTGTCCGAATATGCGTGGCCGTGGGCCGTTGATTGGCGGGAACCTCTGCTCGAGAGAGTAAGTCGAGAATGTAGTCGATGAGGGCGTCCGCAGTGACGGGTTCGGCGTCAGCACCGAGGTCGGCGGCGGCCTCAATGCAGGCGAGCTCCAGTGCGGGCAGTCTGGTCAGCGCGCGGGAGACAGAAGCGCGGAGCTGGAGCCTTGCCGCTAGCACCTGGGAAGACTTCGGCGGTGGCGACAGCGCATCGGGGCGATTGCTGAGGATAGTGCCCACAAATTGGTCTGGTTGACCTGCCAGCCAGTCGGAAAAGAGTGCAAAGGGGGTGGTGCTAGTCATGACAATCCCCACTTTAGTGAGATTTAAGGAGGGGAGAAGGTGACTGGGGAGAAAATTTTTGGGATAATCTCAGCATGGCTAACGTTGCAAAGAAATCCTATGTCGATCCCGGCTGGCCGAAGGACCTCGAGCCTGGTCAGCACGCTGTTACTGAACTGATTGCTCACCACGCTGGTGCAGATTCGCCTTTCGGCGACATTGAGTTCCCGGTTGATCCGGAGACTCTGGGTTACGTGCACCCGACCACGGTGATTAACAAGTAATCTTTTAGGTTCTTAGCAGAGCTACATCTGCTGGAGGCCCGCAGCCGTGACTGCTAGTTCAGTCGTGGCTGCGGGTTTTCACATCAGTGGCCTCGGGGGCTTGAGTAGTGGGGGCTTGAAGTGGGCGGGGGCTTATTCAAGCCCAGTTTTTTTGGCCAATCCACCGGAATGGCCCCATGGATGCGGGCTGCAAATGTGAAACTGTGTAAGTTTAT
>NZ_KV836075.1:204566-266270 GCF_001838215.1 Corynebacterium sp. HMSC061H03 | reverse complement strand
AACGGTCAATCATTGTGTTGGTTCCAAACCCCTAATCCTACTTATTCGGACTATGTGCGCACCGTAGAGGAGCGCATTTATACAGGTCACATGCCTTTAATGGAGGAGAATCATGAGTAAAAACGCGATGACTGTTGCTGTTGCTGCGACTGCGGTTGTAGGTGTCGGTGCCCTGGTGCTCACTGGTGCTCTGTCTGGTGGTGGTTCGTCGGCTCCGTCATCTACCCCTGCGGATAGCGTGGCGGAGGTCTGTGAGGGGTGGTTTGTAGATCATGGCGCGTGCCAAATCGCGAAAGCTCGCGAGGCGGCGGAAGAGGCGTGTTCCTTTGACCCGACCGACGAATTTTTTGCGGAGGTTCGGGCACGTCAGTGTGAAAGCGCCCAGTCCCGCGCGGTAGAGGTAGAGCGTCTGTATAGCATGTCAGAAAACCCGTCTGACCTGCAGATTTCGCCGGTCACGGCTCCCTATGCTGCCCCCACAGAGCGTATCTGCCTGACCTATGAGGACGTGAATCGGGTTACTGGTGAAACGGTTCCTGGTAGGTGCGTTGTGCGTGTGGTGCCTACCTAGCCCCGGTGGGGAGTACAGAGGGGCGACAGCCCCTTTGTCCCTGCCCCGATAGGGCGGGTGACCTCCTGGCTTTGTTCTCCGTCGTCTAGGTGTGGTGACCCCGCGCCTCTCTTGTGTCTTCTTCTTTGACCGCGCCCGCGACGGCGGGCGCACCTTTACCTTGTTTTAGTTCTGATTTCGTTTCTTTTTTGAAAGTTGGTTTTAGAAAAATGGCTTCGTTGCTTACTCCCGGTGAGGTGGCTCGCCGTTTGGGTGTGTCTCGTCAGACGCTGATGCGGTGGCGTGCTCGTGGAGTTGGTCCGGATTTTATGCAGGTTGGCGAGTTGGTGCGCTACGTCCCTGAGAGTGTGGATGATTACGCTGCTGGTAGGGTGCGTGAGCAGTAATGACTGGTCAGGTGCCGTATTTCGGTGATTATGCTGGCGAGTGGCTGTCGATGCATCCTGTGGCGGAAAAAACTGCGGAGGATTATCGCTGGCTGCTTGCGCAGTATCTACAGCCTGCGTTTGGAAATTTGCGTCTTGATCAAATTACTTACCGTGATGTGCAGGGTTGGGTTATGGAGACCGCTCCGCACGCCTACCATCAGGTACGGCAGGCGTTGAGCATTGTGCGTCAGGTCTACCGGCTCGCGGAAATCGAGGGGTACGTTTCTTCATCGCCGGCGAAGTTGGTCAAAATGCCACCAGCTACCCGTGCGCTCCCAGATCCTTTGAGTCCTGATGAAATTCAGCGTGTAGCCCAGCAGTTGTCGGGTCGTGACCTACTGATTTTCGAGGTGCTGGTCTACGGGGGCTTGCGATTTTCCGAGGTCACAGCGCTAAAGCCGTCATCAGTGCATGATGATTACGTGCTGGTGTCGGGCGGTCTTATCCCCGCTCGCGGCGGTGGCTGGCTACGGTCTGACGGCAAAACCCATCAGCGGCGGCGGGTGTATCTTCCCGGTTTTGTCATGGAGCGACTGAAGGGGTATGCAGCCCAGTGTCAGACTGAGCTGTTGTTTATTTCGGCTGTTGGTACGCCGGTGCACAGGACGAACTGGACGGCGAGGGCATTGCAGCCTGCGTGTGCCCGTGCGGGTGTGAGGAAAATCACACCTCATGCGCTCCGTGATACTTGCGCGACCCTCGCGCTGCGGTCGGGTGTTGCTCCGCAGGTCGTTGCTGCCCACCTTGGTCACGCTGATGCGACCACGACGCTTCGGCATTATGCGGGGGTAGTGGCGGGTGACCTCGAACATTTGTCTGTGTCGCTTCAGGATGCGGTAGGTGCGGTAGTGCCCCCACCAGGGCTCGAACCTGGGACAAAAGGATTATGAGTCCTCTGCTCTAACCGACTGAGCTATAGGGGCAAGGATTGGGCATTGTGAAGTGACAATTAAGCACTATGAACCAGTGTCCAAAACCTCATAGCATCATAGCAATCTGCCACCGTGCGGTGATAAAAGCCCTATACCCAGCGGGTTCGGCTGCCATTGCGTGGGTTCAATGAAGCTAAGTGTTTCCGTGTCGACGAAGGTAATCCCCGTTCTCAACGAAGCTGATCTTTCCGCAAAGTTACGACTTTCGGTTGATGAATCAGTGCTTGGACACTTCTAGCATTAGTCCTATGAGTACAAAACCTTCCTTGAGCAGCGCCGACGTCTCAGCCGACGCACAACCCGGTGCCACAGCGAAAGCGAAGGGCACCACCGTCATGGCAATCGCCAACGAGGATCAGATCGCTGAGTTCGCGGCCTCACCACAGCGCTGGTGGGGTTTGCTCGTGCTCGCGGTTGGCCTCGGCATGATCGTCCTGGACGGCACCATCGTCGGTGTTTCATTGCCGACCATCATTTCGGAGCTGAGTCTCGACATCGTGGGCGCGCAGTGGATCACCACAATCTACTCCGTCGTTTTCGCCGCACTACTCCTGACCTCTGGCCGCGCTGGCGACCGCTTCGGCCGTCGAACGCTTTTTCTCGTCGGTCTGGTCATCTTCACGGTCGGCTCCGTCGTGGCCGCACTTTCCACAGCCTTGGCGCCACTGGTCATTGCCCGCGTCATCCAAGGCATTGGTGGTGCGTGCATTCTGCCGTCGACATTGTCCAGTGTGAATGCACTATTCCGTGATAAAGATCGTGCCACCGCATTCGGCATCTGGGGTGCGGTCATGTCTGGTGCTGCAGCAGTCGGCCCACTCCTGGGTGGCGTGCTTACGCAGTTTGCTGGTTGGGAAGCTATCTTCTGGGTCAACGTGCCCATCGCCGTCGTGCTTTTCGTCCTTGCGCTGCGTTGGGTGCCGAACACCGCAGGCGATACCAATGGCGCGGGTGGCTTCGATGTCCTTGGCCTGGTGTTGTCTGGAATTGGCTTTGGTGCCGTGGTCTTCGGCATCATTCAAGGCGCCAAGATAGGGTTTGCTTTTCCCTCCGCACCCGTCGTCACGCTCTTGGTTGGTGCGGTGGTGCTTGTCGCTTTCGTGCTGTGGGAAAACAGTCGTCGGAAGAACGCGGATCCTGCGCTGTTGGACGTGTCGATGTTCTCCTACGCCACGTTCAGCTGGGGGAATACCACGGCGATGCTTGTCGCGGTGGGTGAGTTCGCGCTGGTCTTCGTGCTGCCGCTCTACCTGGTGTCGGCGATTGGCTTATCGACGATCGCAACCGGCCTGGTCCTGGCAGCAATGGCTCTCGGTGCGTTCTTCGCAGGTGCCATGGCGCGTCATCTGGCAGCTCGGATTACCCCGGCCGGTGTGGTGATTGTGGGCCTTGGTCTCGAGGTCTTTGGTTCGCTGCAGTTGGCGGCCGAAGAGCGCGTTGACCTGCCGCTGTGGCTGGTTGTGTTTGCATTGATTGTCTACGGTCTGGGTCTTGGCCTGGCATCGGCACAGTTGACCTCGCTGGTGCTTGGCGATATTCCGGTGCGGCTGTCGGGGCAGGCATCGGCAACGCAGTCGACAATTCGGCAGATTGGTTCGGCACTCGGTGCAGCACTCGGTGGCATGGCGCTGACGATTGGGTTGGATCGTGAGATTGCGAAGCTGTCGCCGGGCCTGGAGCAGATGGGGCAGGGGCTGAAGGATTCCGCTGGCTCGATGCTGATTGGTCTGCGTGCGCAGGGTGCTCCCGACGGTGTGTTGGTGCCGCTGACAAATGCGTTTGCACATGCCACGCAGTTTGCGCTGTATTCCGCTGTCGGCGCGTTGACTATTGGCTTCCTCTGCTCGCTGAAGGTACTGCAGTTGCGCAGGCAGGCTGAGAAATCGAATTAGCGATGTGGAATATTCGGGTGAGGGGCCGTGTTGGAAATTGGTGTCACAACATCAATCGTGGCAGTCTTATCGTTTGTCTCTTAACCGGACTTGCTAGATAGAAATGACCAACATGAAAATGCTCACAAAGCGGCGTTGGCTCGATTACGGCCGAATCTCCACTTCCTCCTGTCGCTAAACACTTCGGGGCTTCCGCCTCGCTGCGCCTGTCTCTTCGAGGCTGAGCTCAGCGGCCCCGGACCCCGTCGCGCGCATTTGTCAGACGGCATAAGGCGCGGCACAAGTGTTTTCAGAGAAATAAAACTCCAGGAGGAAAAGTGAATAAATTTAAATGGGCGACCGGCTTCGGTGCCCAAGTTGTCTATGGCCTGATTATTGGTCTCATTTTGGGCTTCATGGCCCGCAGTACTGGCGATGACTCCTCGCTGCGCACAGCGCTCGACGAGGTCGGCAGTACCTACGTCACGCTGTTGAAGCTGCTCATCCCGCCGCTGGTGGTCACCGCGGTCGTGGTGTCGATTGCCAACCTGCGCCAGGTCGCAGGCGCAGCCAAGCTGGCTGTTTCGACACTGATTTGGTTTGCCATTACGTCCTTTGTATCGGTGGTCATCGCCATCGTGCTGGGCTTGGTCATCAAACCGGGCGTTAACTCTGGTGTGGATGCCTCGGCGGCGCAAGAGCCGAGTTCCGTGGGCTCCTGGTGGGGATTCCTGCAGAGCATTGTCCCGCAGAACTTTCTCGGCCTTGGCGTGAAGATCAGCGAATCTGACGGTGCTGTATCCGGATCGCTGAACTTCAACGTCCTGCAGCTGCTGGTCATCGCGATTGTCTTCGGTGTCGCCGCAGTGAAGGTTGGCCCGAAGGCTGAGCCATTCATCGAGTTTTCCGGCTCTCTTTTGACCATCGTGCAGAAGGTGCTGTGGTGGGTCATCCGCCTGGCACCAATTGGTACCGCGGCTCTGATCGGCCACGCTGTCGCTGAGTACGGTTGGGAAGCACTCGGCAGCCTGGGCAAGTTCGCCATTGCCATCTACATTGGTCTGTTCCTGGTCATCGCAGTTGTGTACCCAGTTGTGCTGAAGATTCATGGCATTAGCCCAATCGACTTCTTCCGTCGCGTCTGGCCAGTGACCTCGCTCGGCTTCTTCACCCGTTCGTCTATGGGCGTCATGCCGGTCACTGAGCGCGTTGTTTCCCGTCGTTTGGCAGTACCGGATGAGTACGCCTCCTTCGCCGTGCCGCTGGGCGCCACCACGAAGATGGATGGTTGCGCCGCCATTTACCCGGCTATCGCGGCTATCTTCGTCTCGCAGTTCTACGGTGTGCCGTTGGACTTCACGGACTACCTGCTCATCATCTTCGTCTCCGTCATCGGTTCGGCAGCAACTGCTGGCACCACCGGCGCTACTGTCATGCTGACCCTGACTCTGTCGACCCTTGGCCTGCCACTCGCCGGCGTCGGTCTCCTGCTGGCTGTCGAGCCGATCGTGGATATGGGCCGCACTGCGGTGAACGTCACCGGTCAGGCTGTGGTCCCGTTGGTCGTCGCAAAGCGTGCGGGAATCTGGGACAAGGACGAGTGGGACGCCAGCGCCAACGCCGACCTGTCGCCAGCCGACGAGTCGGACGACGAGTCTGCAGACGCGCCTGCTGAGAAGTCCGAGTCCGCCACGCTTGCGTAGTCTTGAGAACATGACTTCTTGGAAGCCCTCTGTTCTTGCGCAAGTTGATCAGTGGCCAGTTGACATGGTCGCGGCTGCCGTGCGTGCCGACGATGGCAGTTGGCACACCCACGGTGATAGCGGTCGCGTGTTTGAGCTCGCCAGCGTGACCAAGTTGCTAGCCGCCGTGGGAATGCTTGTGGCCGTCGAAGAGGGTGCATTGGAGCTCGACCAAGAGCTCACGCCACCCGGTCACGGCGCGACTGTGCGTCACCTTCTGGCGCACGCCGGCGGGGTGGGGTTTGCCAGCCGCGAGCTGGAAAAAGAACCAGGGGAGCGGCGCATTTACTCCTCCGCGGGCTTTGACATCATCGCCGATGCCATCGCTGCGGAGGCAGAGATGCCGTTTAGTGAATACCTGCGCCAGGCCGTGTTTGAGCCGCTGGGGATGGCGGATTCCGTACTGGATGGCTCGGCAGGGCATGGCGCGCGTAGCAGCGTCGCTAATCTCATGGCCTTCGTCGATGAGATCTTCACCCCGACTCTGCTGCATCCCGATACCGTGACCGAAGCGTTGACCGTGCAGTTCCCGGGCCTGAATGGTGTCGTGCCGGGCTATGGTATGCAACGTCCGGCCGATTGGGGCCTGGGTTTTGAGATTTTCGGACACCCCGATTCCAAGCAGGGGCTGTGGTTTGGTGCTTCGATGCCCAAGGATGTCGCAGGCCACTTCGGGCAGGCGGGCACGTTCCTGTGGCTGCATCGTCCAACCGGACGGGCGGCGATCGCGCTGACCGACCGAGATTTCGGCGAGTGGGCTAAGCCGCTGTGGACGGATTTCAATGATGAACTCTGGCGTGAGCTGGAAGAACACGCTGAAGATTAAGGGGATATGAGCTAAGTCGGCGTCGCTTGCGGCGCCGATTTTTCGTCTCAGCGATAAATCACATCTGGGGGATTAAGGACAACTTGAGGGTTGCCAGCAGCCGTCTCGGAAATAACAATCATAAACACGTGCAACGCAAACCTCAGAAGTGTTGTTTTACCGCAGTGCTTTTTTCTGCAGTGTGGCAAGTGTCGTTGGATGAGTTCGTAGGGGAAGACGAATCTCGTCTTACACCAATTGACCGCAACTTTTCCGAGGACCTTCGTCTATGCGCACCCAACTTTCAGGCGTTCTGTGGATTCACAGCATGCCAGGGCCGCTGCAACCACACATCACGTGGGCGCTGGCCCGACTCAGCATGCCCGATGGCACGAAGCCACGCCGGGATATTTGGCGTGCGACCGACCAGGATGCCACTTTGTGCGCCGAGGTGCCTTTCACTGCAAGTGCTGACACCATCGCCACACTGGTGGACAACCTGGCTAGGTGGCCCCGCCTCTATTTCGAGCTGGCGCAAGACCCAGCCGTGGATGATGACGGCTCCGCCATCGATGGCATGCGCTACTGTCATACCCCGCAGCTGGGGACTTTCGCCGGACAGACCGATGCCGCCGGAAACATCGTGGTCAACGAGGATGCGCTGCGTTCCATCATGGCACGCGGCGGCGACATCGCAGGCGCCCTCGACGCGGCCATCGGCGGGCCGTGGGATCGCGTGTTAGAGCCGATGCGCATGATGACGGCAGGCTACGCCCCCGAAGAGTGCTTTACGACGTCCACCCCTGCCGGACCCGACAGTGCCAGCGGCAACTCGGCCGCTGGCAACGCAGACCTCGGTGGGGTAGAGGCAGCTAACGTGCTGCAGCTCTACCCGCGCCGGGCGGCGATGTAGTCAACTACATCGCCAAGGGTCTTAAACGAGGGAATGTCCTCGTCCTCAATGCGGACTCCCAGCCCTTCCTCACAGCGGACGGCCAACTCTACGACGCTCAAGCGGTCAAAGCCGTAGTCGGTCAGCGGAGTGGGGAGCTCTAAGGACTCCACCTCGTCGTTAGCCATCTTTTTGACGATTGCCGCGACCTCGCCGTGAAGACCTGCGGGCAGGTCAGCGTCGGCGGAACCCTTCTTCGAGCCCGCGTTCGCTGCATTGAGAGAGGCATCGTCAGCGTCACCGGCTCCGGTGACCTGTGTGCCCAATAGGGCGCTGAGCTGATCTCCAAGGCTAGAGGTCATTATTCAGCGTCCTGAGTGGTTGCGGTTGGATCGGTAATCTGCAGCTCTTCGGCTGCTTCCTGGGCGACACTCTTGTCGAGCTTGCCAGCGCGTGCCAGTGCGGCCAGGGCCGCAACAGCGACTGACTCGCCGTCGGAGTTGAAGTAGCGGCGAGCGGCCGGACGGGTATCCGAGAAGCCGTAGCCGTCGGTGCCGAGGACGGTGTAGTCACCCGGAACCCACTTGCGAATCTGCTCCGGGACCGCACGCTGGAAATCAGTCACCGCGATGAACGGCCCATCGGTGTCGGACAGCTGGCGGGTAACGAAGGCGTCCTCGACCTCTTCAGCCGGGTTGTGCAGACGCTCAGTGTCACGCTCGTGTCCATCGCGAGCCAGCTCATTCCACGAGGTCACCGAGTAAATCGAGGAAGCCACACCGTAGTCTTCCAGGATGTCCGCGGCGCGCAGCGCCTCCTGCATGCCAATGCCGGAAGCCAGCAGGTTGACATGCTTGTCGCCCTCAGCCTTGCGGAAGCGGTAGATACCGCCAAGCAGCCCTTCGACATCGAGGTCTTCCGGGACAGCCGGCTGCGAAGTCGGCTCATTGTAGATAGTGAGGTAGTAAATGACATCTTCGCCGCGCTCCGGACCATACATGCGGTCGATACCGTCGCAGACGATGTAAGCAATCTCGTAGCCGAATGCTGGGTCGTAGGAGACCACGGACGGGTTCGTAGCTGCCAGCAGCTGGGAGTGACCGTCCATGTGCTGCAGGCCTTCACCTGTCAGCGTCGTGCGACCGGCGGTAGCGCCGAGTAGGAAGCCGCGGGACATTTGGTCACCGGCAGCCCAGATGGAGTCAGCCGTGCGCTGGAAACCGAACATCGAGTAGAAGATGTAGAGCGGAATCATGGCCACGCCATGGGTGGCGTACGCCGAGCCGACAGCGGTAAACGACCCCACAGAGCCCGCCTCAGAAATGCCCTCGTGCAGAATCTGGCCGTCCTTCGCTTCCTTGTAGGACAGCATCAGTTCATGGTCGACCGGGGTGTAGTTCTGGCCGTGCGGGTTGTAGATCTTCAGCGTCGGGAACCAGGAGTCCATGCCGAAAGTGCGGGCCTCATCAGGGATGATAGGCACGAAGCGGTCCTTGAGATCCTTATCGCGCATCAGGTCCCTGAAAACACGCACCGTCGCCATAGTGGTGGCAACCTTTTGCTTACCTGATCCCTTGAGGAGGTTTTTCAGGGTTTCCGGCTTTGGCGTTGTCAGTGGTTCGTAGCTAGTGCGACGCTCCGGCACGAAACCGCCGAGTTCCTTGCGGCGCTCCAGCATGTACTGCACTTCCTCGGACTCCGGGCCCGGGTTGTAGTACGGCGGCAGGTAAGGATCCTTCTCCAGCTCCTCGTCGGAGATCGGAATGCGCTGGTTATCGCGGAAAAGCTTCAGATCATCGAGCGTCAGCTTCTTCATCTGGTGGGTCGCGTTGCGGCCCTCGAAGTTATGGCCGAGGCCATAGCCCTTAACCGTGTGCGCCAGAATGACGGTCGGCTGGTCCTTGGTCTCCAAGGCCTTCTTGTAGGCAGCGTAAATCTTGCGGTAGTCGTGGCCACCGCGACGGAGGTTCCAAATCTCCTCGTCGGTCATGTCCTCGACCAGCTTGGCAGTGCGCGGGTCACGGCCGAAGAAGTGCTCGCGCACCCAAGCGCCGTTGTTAGCCTTCAGCGTCTGGTAATCGCCATCGCAGAACTTATTCATCAGGTCGACTAGTGCGCCGTCCTTGTCCTTAGCGAAGAGCTCGTCCCACTCGCGGCCCCAAACGACCTTGATGACATTCCAACCAGCGCCGCGGAAGAACGACTCCAGCTCCTGGATGATGCTGGTGTTGCCGCGCACCGGACCGTCGAGGCGTTGCAGGTTACAGTTAATGACGAATGTCAGGTTATCCAGGTTGTTCAACGCCGCATGCTGAATGGCGCCACGAGATTCCGGCTCGTCCATTTCGCCGTCACCGAGGAAGGCCCAAACGTGCTGCTGGGAGGTGTCCTTGATGCCGCGGTCATGCAGGTAGCGGTTGAAGCGTGCCTGGTAGATGGCGTTGAGCGGACCAAGGCCCATGGACACCGTCGGGAACTCCCAGAACTCCGGCATGCCATGCGGGTGCGGGTAGGAGGGAAGGCCATTGCCCTCGCCGAGGGAGACTTCCTGACGGAAACCGTCGAGGTCCTCTTCGGTCAGACGCCCCTCTAGGAATGCGCGGGCGTACATACCCGGCGAAGCGTGGCCCTGGAAGAAGACGTGGTCACCGCCGCCTGGGTGGTCTTTGCCGCGGAAGAAGTGGTTAAAGCCGACCTCGTAAAGCGGTGCGGCGCCCGCATAGGTGGAGATATGTCCGCCCACGCCGATACCCGGACGCTGTGCGCGATGGACCATAATTGCCGCATTCCAGCGGATCCACTTGCGGTAGCGGCGCTCAATGTCCTCATCGCCAGGGAATTCCGGCTCCATCTCAGTCGGGATGGTGTTGACGAGGTCTGTCGAAGTCAGTGGCGGTAGAGCTACGCGCTTTGCCGTGGCACGTTCCAGCAGCCGCAGCATGAGGAAGCGTGCGCGCTCCGGGCCTGCCTCTTCTAACAGGCCGTCGAGAGACTCAAGCCACTCCTTGGTCTCTTCAGGATCTGCATCCGTGAGATAGGAGGCGACCCCATCACGGATAAGGGCAAAGTTTGACTCATCAGAGTGGGCTTGTGGCGTACCCGACGAGATATCGGACATTGTGAGCTCCTTTCAGTCCCTGAAGGAAAGGCAAAGGTTATTTTTCTCCACTCTACGTCTGAATCGTTTGTTGTGCCCCTAGCCGTTTCTTGCACACGCTTTCACCGAACAATCCGGTCGGCTTTACGACGAACATTGCGAAGAACACTGCGAAAACTGCACCTTTTTGGGGAAATTCTTATTTTGCAGCTGTGAAAAATGTATTTGAGCGGTAAAATTTCCCCACATAGCTCGAAAAATCGAGCTGAATATTTTTTCTAGAGGAGGAAAAGGGAAGTGGTCAACGCCACAGGCGCTGCTCATGAATATGCGAGCAGGCTCGGCATCAAGGAAGGTCAGCTAGTCCAGGAGGTTGGCTGGGATACAGACTGTGACTCAGCAATCAGTGAGTCGGTCGAGAATTTCCTGGATGCAGACCTGCTCGACGAAGACACGGATGAGGTTGTCGACGTCGTATTGCTGTGGTGGCGTGAAGAAGACGGCGACTTGGTCGATGGTCTTGTGGATGCTTCCCGCCCTTTGGAGGATGAAGGCCGCGTTTGGCTGCTCACGCCAGGCGCTGGTCAGCCGGGCGCCATTGATCCTGGCGTGATTGATGAGTCCGCACAGCTTGCTGGTTTCTCCAATACCTCGGCGCTTCGTCTGGGGGATTGGCAGGGCAATTGCCTGGTGCAGCGCTCTAGCTAGCCGGTTCTAGCTGATTGGCTTTAGCTAATCAGCTAAATTTGGCCACTAGCTGAGCTGTTGCTGGGTAGGGCTGCCGTGAGGCGGGCTGTCGTCGTTGAGAAAGTCTGCTTAAATAAACTGGATAAACGCTGTGTGTAGTGCGAAATTGGCAATCTATGTTTGCCGTGTGTTAAAGTTTCGCAGCAGCGCGGCGATAGCTCAGCGGTAGAGCTCTGGTTTTACACACCAGCGGTCGGGGGTTCGAAACCCTCTCGCCGCACAGTCATAATCCGTCCGGATTCTCGTAATGGAGAAACCGGGCGGATTTTTGTTTGTGCTAAACTCCCGGTCTGTGCGTTTTACCAAATCGCTAGTAACCATCATTGTTGCCGGATCTCTACTTGCGGGCCCACAGGCCTACGCAATTGGAGGAGACGGTAAACCAGTAATCGACGCTGCCACCTGTAAGGCAATGGTCAAAGCCGCAAATGCAGGCGAGCCGGTGGAGGATCCATCGATTCTCCATCTCTCCGACAAGATGCCTTCCTACCTTGCCGACGGCACCCTGGACTACGTTGTTGCTCCAGACTTTCCGTACCGCGCGCAGCTGGACGCTGCTGCCCAAGAGTGGAATGAAAAGCTCGGTGGCAAGGTCGTGCTCCGGGAAGTGACCAAAGACAAAGCTGATTCGGATACCGTGAGCGTTCGCTACGTGCCTAAGCCGAACTCGCACGTTTTGGCTTCTGCATCGGAAATTAGTAAAGAAATGACGGTTTTCGTTACTTCCACACTCTATCCTGATGCAATTCGCAGCACGCTTGCACACGAGTTTGGGCACCTACTCGGTATCCGGCACACCTGTGATTACACCTTGATGGCTGCATCTTCGCACCGTCATCCGGCAGCACATGTCACTCCGCTCGATGTCGTAGCCGTTCTGCAGGGACAGTTCGATTAAATTGCGTATAAAAGCCAGAAGTCGACGCCTCTGGCGACGCGGTGCAGTCATCGCTGCAGGATATGCGCTTGACCGCATTTTCGCAGATCCCACCAATCACCATCCGGTGGCCCTCTACGGGCAGGCTGTCAGCAAGCTTGAGCGCCGAATCTACGCCGACTCCAAAGGGTGCGGTGTAGCTTTCACCACCATCGCCGTGGCCACACCGGTAGCGCTAACCGCTGCGGCCAGCACAGTTGCTCCGAGCCTCACGCTGGCTGCTGTCACGTGGGCGTCGCTTGGTGGCACCACTCTTCGCCGCACTGGTGAACGCATGGCCGACCGACTCACCTCCGGCGACATCAATGCCGCTCGTGCGCTAGTGCCGTGGCTGTGCTCGCGTGATCCGGAATCCCTCGACGCTGATGGCATCGCCCGAGCCACCGTTGAATCGCTCGCCGAAAACACCTCCGACGCCGTCACCGGCACTCTCATGTGGGGTGCCATTGCAGGAGCTCCTGGTGTGGTCGCTCATCGAGCGGCCAATACCCTCGACGCGATGGTGGGGTACCGCAACGCTCGCTATCGCCAGTTCGGGTGGGCTAGTGCACGGCTTGACGACGTCGCCGGGTTCCTCCCCGCGAGACTTACAGCTGTCGCAACTGTGGTTGCAGGTCCGGATCGTCGTCAAGCATTGGCAGCGTGGCGACGAGACGCCGGCAACCACCCAAGCCCGAACGCAGGCGTCGTGGAGGCGAGCGCTGCAGGCGCGCTGGGGCTGCAGCTGGGTGGTAAGACGGTGTATCCCAGCGGTGTGGAGATGCGCCCAGTGCTGGGCAGTGGTCGGAGACCTGCGGTGGCAGATGTTCGGCGTGCGGCTGAGCTGAGCAAGCGAGTGCAAAATATTGTTGCGCTCAGCTGTGCGGGAGCTGTGGTTGTGGCCGGATGCGTCCGGCACGCGAAGGCGCGAGCTGCGAGCTAGAAGCGTTCGTCGTATCGGTTGTCGCGGTAACCTGCGGCGCGGTGGCCAGTGTTGCCGTAGCGTTGCGCCATGCGCTGGCGGTGCAGCTCGGCGGCGCGATCCTCTTCGGACTTAGCCTGCGGAGGAGTGGGAGTGGTGGCATCGTCCGATTCGGGTGTTGCGTCCTCAGAGTCATCAGCGTCATCTACTGGTTCCGCGGCTTCGGCATCGCGGAGGTTCTTAGCCATCTCCTCTTGCTCCGCGCGGTCTCGTCTGCGCTCGACGATTTCAGCACGAATGAACCAGACGACGGCCAGCGGTACGAGAGCGCCGAAGAAGATCCACTGAATGCCGTAGGAGAGGTAGGGGCCGGACTCCAGAGTGGGCAGTGGAATGGCCTCGATGACGGCATCGGATTTGTCCGAGAGCTGAAGCCAATCGGGGTTGAGTTCGGTGTCGACTAGCTCGGACACTTCCTTGGTGTTGATTCCGTAGACCTGCGGCGGGGTGCCGGGGATTGGGGCGGTCTCGGCGGGAATCTCGTTTCGGCGGGTAAAGGCCGAGATAGTCAAGGTGCCCTTCGGGGCTGGCTCAACATTGGGGGTGCTGGAGTCTGTCGGGCGTACAAAGCCGCGGTTGACCAGGTAGTTTTCGCCATTGTTAGCGACGAAGACATCGAGTACCTGGACGGCGGGGGCTCCATTGACCGGACGGTTACGCAATAGCACGCGTGTATCCGGCAGGAAGGACCCGGTGGCGGTAACGCGACGCCATTCGTTGCCCTCGACGAATCCTTTGCCCTTGGGCATTAGCTCATTGACATCTACGGGGTCGAGCTCGAATGAGTGCTCAAGCTGCTGATTGCGATGCTGCGTCGCGGTGTTCTTACCCAACTGCCACGGAGCCAGAACAGTAAATGCGAGATAGGAAAACGCAATGGCGACAATGGCAGTGAGAACCCATCCAGGGGTCAGAAACTGGCGCACATTCTTAAACACATTCATTGAGCTTACCCGGTGGTGTGGATGGCACTAGAGCGGCTGGTGGTTGGCGGTGCGGAGATTGAGTGAACTTCGGGTAAAGTTGTTTGAGCGTATTTGACGGGGAATCTACCCGGGGATAGATGGAAAGAGAGGTGTCGTGGTGGGCACGCAAACAGCGAAATCTTCGCCTTCACGCCGCTTCAGCACAGTCTCGCGCCAGTTCATCAAGTTCGGTCTGGTCGGCGGCACAGGTGTGGTTGTCAACCTGATTGTCGTGATTATTGCCCGCAAGTTGGGCCTCAGTCTGGGCACCAATGAGCATGACGTGTTTATGAACCTGTTCGGAACGCGGTGGAATATCCGTTACTCCCACGTCTATGCAACTCTGGCGTTTGTCGTGGCTAACATCTGGAACTTCCAGCTCAACCGGTCCTGGACCTTCCGAACTGACAATCGCCCGAACTGGTTTAGGCAGTTCTTCCCGTTTTTATTTGCAGGTATCTCAGCGCTGATTGTGAACCTGGTTGTCATCACGCTGCTGACTAACCCCACCTCGCCGCTGGCACTGCCGGTGGATATTTTCGACGACTCCACCGGCTTTAGAAACCGCCTCTACTGGGCAAACCTTATCGGCGTTATTTTGGGCACGCCCGCTAACTTCATCTTGAATAAGATTTGGGCGTTTCGAAACCGGGGCAATGCCAGCAAAACAAAAGAAAAGGTTGTTTTGAAACCTTAGCGCTCAGAGGCCAGCGCCAGAGTCTCACGCAACCATGCGATGATTCCCGGCGTCGCGGCCTCAATTTCGTTTCGAGTGCGGACGAATCCCTCCGGACCTCCGTAGTAAGGATCGGCCACGACGGCCCCCTTCGGGGATGCCGGGTCGAAGGAACGCATCAGGCGAATCTTCTCTTTTGGCACGCCAGCGTGGAGTAGACCATTGATGTGCGATTCATCCATGGCGATGAAAAGCGTTGCATCCATGTGCTCATCGCCCAGCTGTGCCGCGGTGTGGTTCGGATCGTAGCCAGCATTTTCCAGCTCGGCTTGCGCTCGCTCGTCGGCGGGTTCGCCGACATGCCAGCCGCCGATTCCGCAGGAGGCGAGCAGGACATCGTCGGCAAGCGCATTGGCTTCAACCGCGTCACGGACGATGATTTCAGCCATGGGGGAGCGGCAGATATTTCCGGAGCAGACAAACACGACGTACACGGACTCAGTACGATGCGACGAGTTCATAAGCATAATAGGCAAAACCAAACTTCTCGGAAAATAAAAATAGGATTGTCACTAATCGTTGACGAGTCTTAAAGATACAACATTTCCCGCACAACACGATTCAGGTCCTCAGGCGAGGACGCCACCGCCGCTGCCGATGCCCACTCAGATTCCGAGCCGTAGCCCCATTTAACAGCGATGGCGGGGATGCCGAACTGTGCGGCGCCCTCAAAATCATGGATGCGATCGCCAACCATTACGACCGAACCGTGCGGACGCACTGCTTCATCGGTTTCAATGCCCAACTCCTTGAGCGTGTACTCAATGACCTCAGTCTTAGTCTGTCGTGAGCCGTCGTCGCTGGCGGCGCCGATGAAGTCAAAGGCGTCGAGAAGCCCGAAATTGTCCAGGGTCTTGCGGGCGAAGTAGTCGCCCTTGGACGTCGCAGTGGCTAGTTGGACACCAGCTGCCCGCCAATCGCGCAGGAGCTCCGGCCAGCCGGGGAACATCTCGGCACGCTGCCAAGCACCGGCGTGTTGATGCTCCATGTACACAGCGAAGGCTCGGTCGACTTGTTCGTCGGAAAGTCCGAGGGATGCGAGTGTCTCCACCATTGGCGGGCCGGGGATCGTGTTGATAAAGCTCTCGGGCGGAAGTGGGTGGTCAATTGCCTTCAATGCAAGGCGGAACCCATGTGCGATTGCGGGGAGAGAATCGGCGATGGTGCCGTCGACATCAATAAGGACAGTGGGGCGATGGCCAGTGGACATATTGTTCATCCTAAAAGGTCATTAGGCTGGATGGCATGTTAGACGACCCGCTGCGCTATCACGGCGATCAGGCCGCCCATGGCGCTGACCTGGACTTTGCCGTCAATGTTCACGGCACCACACCGCAGTGGCTGCAGGACTCGCTGGCCACGTCCCTCGGAGAACTTGCCGCGTATCCGTCTGCGCAGCTCGATGCCGACGTCCGCGCTGCCATTGCCACCAACCACAATCGCAGCGCCGACGAGGTACTGCTTCTCCACGGCGTCGCCGAGGGCTTTTCGCTCTTGCCGCACCTGGGCTTGCCCGCCACCATCGTCCAGCCGCAGTTCACCGAACCTGAAGCCGCGTTCCGCGCCGCGGGAGTCGGGGTGGATTCGCTGGTACTACCGTCGCCGTACACGCTCACGCCTACGCTTGCCGACGTCCACGAGAACGCCTCCTCCCCGCATTCCCAGCAGCTTGACGGTCGGATGGTCATCATCGGCAATCCGACTAACCCCACCGGTGTTGCTCATTCAGCGGATGACCTGCGGGGGCTCGCCAGCCGTTGTGGGATCTTGGTCGTGGATGAGGCATTTATGGACGTCGCCGATGGTGAGATTATTCGGCGGTGCTCACTAGCTGATTGCAGGCCGGGGGAAGCGAACAGTATCCCCGATAATGTCATCGTTTTCCGCAGCATGACTAAGACCTGGGCAATCGCAGGCCTGCGCTGTGGTTACGCACTGGGAACCCCTGAGCTCCTGGCGAAGTTGGGGCGACTGCGTCCGCACTGGCCACTGGGCACGCTGCAACTTACCGCTATGGCGGCAATCGCGTGTCGCGAGGCAGAGCTGTTGCCACAAATCCGCGCTGAGATTGGTCAGCAGCGCGAGGCTATGACACAGCTGTTAGTAGCCGCCGGCTGGCAGGTGTTGGATTCCAAGGCTCCCTTTGTGCTGGCGCGCCCGGGGGTTGCCCTGAGCACGCATGATGGTCCGGACGCTGCGGAGGTTGACGTCGTCAAGCACGAGCGCCTGAGACAGCGGCTCGCTGCGCGCGGAGTAGCCGTGCGGCGTTGCGACACCTTCGCCGGTTTGGACGGTTCGTGGTGGCGGCTGGCTGTGCGAGACGAGACCAGTGTGCGGCGGCTCATTGCGGAAGTAGCGGATTTGCTGTCGCAGAACTGATGGGTCGGGGCAGAGTTCACTACGCTGGAAGAGAAGCTGGAGAGAAATGCATGTTGAAGGGATGGATGTATGACGGACTCTGCGCAGACCCGTGCCGAGGGCAATAACGCAGTGGTGACCGTTGCCGACGTGCGTGCGGCGATGGACGCGGCCTACCCGCCGGCACTGGCGGAGAACTGGGATAAAGTTGGCCTGATCTGCGGTGACCCGCAGGATGAGGTGCGTCGCATCGCGTTGGCGCTGGACTGCACTGACGAGGTTGCAGATCGCGCGATTGCCTCCGGTGCTCAGATGCTCGTTGTGCACCATCCGCTGCTTCTGCGTGGTGTGAATTCCGTGGCGGCGGATACACCGAAGGGTCGGATTATTCATAAGCTGATTCGGGCAGGTGTAGCTCTTTTTGCAGCGCACACCAACGCTGACAGCGCCCGACCGGGTGTCAACGACCAGTTGGCCACGGTGCTCGGAGTTGAACCGGGTGCGCCGCTAGCTCCGCAGCCGGCTCCCGGCTTGGATACCTGGACAGTGAAGGTTCCGGCAGATCACGTCGATAAGGTCGCGCAAGCCATGTTTGAGGCGGGCGCGGGCACTATCGGCGACTACGACAGCTGTGCGTTTCGCATTAACGGCCGCGGCCAGTTCCGCCCGCTGAGCGGGGCGAATCCCTTCATCGGTGCCGAGGGGCAGATTGAGTATGTCGAGGAAGTACGCCTGGAGATGGTCGCGCCACGGTCCGTGCGCGCGGCGATTGTCAAGGCTCTCGTTGCAGCGCATCCGTATGAGGAGCCGGCCTTCGATATCGTGGACAATCAGGCTACCGGCTTGGATCCGCAGCAGGCTGTGGGCATTGGGCGAGTGGGCACGCTGGATACGCCGATGCCATTTAAAGACTTCGTCGCCCGTGTGGCTGAGCGCCTGCCTGCAACGGCATGGGGCGTGCGTGGCGCAGGCGATCCGGAGCGGATGATTCGCACGGTTGCCGTCGCATCTGGTTCAGGTGACTCTTTCCTGGACACTGTGGCAAAGATGGGCGTCGATGCGTTCGTTACCTCTGACCTGCGGCATCATCCTGTCGATGAGACACTGCGGACCGCGGACTTCTGCGTGGTGGACACGGCTCACTGGGCCAGCGAGTTCCCCTGGTGCTACCAGGCCGCAGACATGCTGGCCGAGAGGCTCGGGGTCGCGACCGAGGTCCTTGAGGTGCGCACCGATCCCTGGACAGTGGCAGAATCGTCGACACAGGCAAGGAAGTGAAGACCATGAGGCTTAGTCCACAAATCCAAGTTGCGATGTTGGAAAAGGCGGAAAACCAAACTCTGTTGGATGGGCTCACCGCCCGCCAGAACGTTCTGCCCGAGCGTGCCGAGTTGCAGGAGCTGCGCAAAAAGCACAGCCGTCAGGCCAGTGAGGCAGCGCGCTCCAAGCTCAGCGCCTCCGATATCGGCCGCGATATTGCCAAGCTGGAATCGGACATCAACAAGCTGAAGGCTCGCGAAAAGGCTGATCGTCTGTCGCTCGGTGCCGCAGAAGACGCATCCACGCGCCGTGACCTCGAGCACGACCTGCGCTCCACCAAGCGGCGCCGCGAACGCGCTGAACAGGAACTCCAGCAGTATGAGCGCATGCAGGAGGCCTATCAGGTCGACGCTGAGCACGAATACGACGCCGACGAGGCGCACGATGACATCGTCGCTGCCAAGCAAAGGCTTAACGACGCCGAGGTTGACCTCATTGCGCGCATTTCCATCGCTGAGACCCGAATCGAGGAGGCTGACAAGCTTATTGATGGTTCGGCAGCCAAGCTTTACCGTCGTCTAGCGCTTGCTAATGGGATCCCCGTTGCACGCCTGAACGGACGCACCTGCGGTTCCTGCTTCATGGAGCTCGATGTCGGAACCGTGCATGAATTCACCACGCTCGCGCCGGAAGAAGTGACGTTTTGTCCTGAATGCGGTGCGATGATTGTGCGTGCGGAAACGCTGGGAGCGGTGAAGGGCAAGTAGATGAGCCAGGCTGCAGACAAGCGCGATAGCGCGCCGGGCTGGACGGGGGCGACTACCGACCCCACGCGGTTGGTGCTGCTGCGCCATGGGCAGTCGCCAATGTCGATTCGCCGGGAGTACTCGGGAAGCCGTTCGAACCCCGACCTGACAGAGGTGGGCAGACAGCAAGCGGAAGTGGCAGCACGTCACCTGGCGGCGCTGGTCGATAGCGGCAACATGAGTTTCTCGGCGATTGTGGCCTCTCCACAGCGTCGTGCACAGCAGACCGCAGAGGCGGCAGCCAAAGCGCTCGGGCTGGACATCCACGTTGAAGAGGATCTGCGCGAGACCGACTTTGGGCAGTGGGAGGGCATGACTTTCTCCGAGGCTCACAACGCCACCCCTGAGCTGCACAGTTCCTGGCTTGCGGATCCGGCCGTGGCGCCACCGGAGGGGGAGGATTTCCGCACGGTCGATAGCCGAGTGAGCGCCGCGCGTGAGCGCATCGCTCAACAATTCGGTGCCTCGGATGTGCTGGTAGTCAGCCATGTCACGCCAATCAAGTCGCTGCTGCGCCAGGGGCTCGGCTGCGGCTTTGAAATCTTCACTCGCCTGCACTTGGACCTGGCCAGCCTCTCCATCGCGGAGTTCTACGCAGATGGGCCGACATCAGTGCGGCTGATTAACGACACCAGCTACCTGCGTGGTTAGCAGCCGAGCACGGCGGGTTATTTGAATTGCGGTTGTGGCGGGTACACTAACCATTCGAGCGAGCCGGCCGGGTGATCGCGGCAGTTAACGGAACCGGACGCCTCTTTTACAGAGTGCGTCCAGGCCGCTGTCGAGGAAAGTCCGGACTCCACTGGGCATGGTGGTTGCTAACAGCAACCCAGGGTGACCTGCGGGAATAGTGCCACAGAAAATAGACCGCCGGGCGCACAGCCGATGTCTTTGACGTAAAGCTGTGGAGATCCGGTGAGGGTGAAAAGGTGCGGTAAGAGCGCACCAGCGGGGCAAGTGATTGCACCGGCTAGGTAAACCCCACCAGGAGCAAGGCAAAATCGCGCATGCTTCGTCGTGCGCGTGCGCGAGTGTTTGAGGGCTGCCCGTCCGATACTCGCGGGTGTGCTGCTTCAGGCTGTCAGCAATGGCAGACCGAGATGGATGATCGCCACCCGGCGCTTTCCGAAAGGAGCGCCGAGGGACAGAATCCGGCTCATAGGCCGACTCGTTCACACAAGCTTTATTACTCGACCACCGCGCCGGCCGCAGTGTTCTCCACGCGGATGGTCTCGGAACCGCCGTCGTTAAGCGCGGAGGCAATCCGATCGGCGTCGTCGACGTGGGACCACATCACCAGCGACGCACCCGGGCATGGCGCACAACGGGCAATCTTCTCGCAGTCGATGGTGTCGGTCAGCTCGGCAATCTGCCCCAGTACAGAGCTTGCCGACGGCGCGGAGCCACGCTCACTGACATCGCGCGAAACCCCTGCGATGGCTGCTTGAATATCGCTGTGACGGATGTGGCCGATTACTGCGCGGGCACGGTCGGAGGATGCGTCGGCTTCGTCAAGCCACTGAATGGCACGGCCAATGGTGGGGATGTCTTCGTCGTCCGGATGCACCTCGTGACGAGCACGCACCCAGTCCGCGACCCGCTCCTGTGAGTCGGGGAGGCTAGCGAGAGTCGGCACGCCAAAAGCGGCGCAGGCCTGCTGGAAGAACTCGTAGCGCTCCTCGTCGGGCGAACCGCCGGTGACATCGGGGGAGTAAGCGACAGTCAGCGCCAACGACTGCGGGAACGCCGTCTGCGTGACTGCCTCATCGGAGTGGTTGATGCATAGCAGGCTGTCCGGGCGGCTGCGCAGTGCCGTGGTGTAGGGGTACAGCGGCCACGACTGTCCCTTAATCTGCACCATGGTCTCGTGGAGAGCGGTGGCAATACGCGTGCGGGTGGGCACATCATCGCGGTCGCCAAAACGCGCATTGAGAGCCAGTGCGAGGGCACACTGAATTGCCGGAATTTCTCCAAAACCGCGACCTGGCGCGATAGTGGAGGCAATGGTGACCTTCAGGCCGTTGCTGTTGCGCGGAACGAGATGCAGCGAGTGCTGCAATGCGACGATGGCAGCCGCGACAGCGGTCGGCACCTGAGAAAAAGCGGCGGGGACGCTATCCGGGAAATCCATCTTGGTAGTTTCGCGCTTGTACACGACAATGAGCTGCTGCTCGTCAATTTCCTCGATGCCGACCGCAGCATAGGCCGGAATGGCGGTGGCTAGGAGCATGCCGCCGGAGGACGCGCAGTCCTCACCCAACAGGTTGATGGAACCCGGGGCGTATGCAACTGAAGCATTAGAACCGACGGCATCGAAGACGTCGTTTACGACAGCGGGTGCGGCGGGCATGGGTGAAACCTCTCCAGAGATCGGACTCATAGTGCTGGTGTGCAGTGTTCGCGTTCAACGCTTGTGTTCTAAGGTGAACAATTCCGTCGATAATACCCGGGTCGGGGGACAGTGACAAACCTATATACTGGGATTTTATGTCGCCGCAGCGCACATGGCAGGCAAATGGTTGCCTCTCTGCAAGTTTGCTTATGTGTGGAGTTGGCGGTGGCAGAACCGCTTGATAACTCGACAAGTTCTCGATGTGGAAGAGGAGAAAAATCGTGAGCGACAACAGCAGTAAGTGGTACTACCAGCCGTCGACGGGCACGGTGTTTCAGGGGAAGAAAACCGGTTGGGACGACCGAATGGGCCCCTACGATTCCGAAGAGGAAGCCCGCGCTGCCATGGAAAAAGTCGCCGAGCGCAACAAGGCGGCCGACGACTGGGATGAAGAAGATGACGACTGGGGAGTAGCTGAAAAATAAGGCTCTACGCCTTTAGGCCTTCTTGCCCTTCTTAATCTTCTTTTCCATCTTGCGGAAGGCCTTGAAAACCTTTGCCACGGCATCGTCGTACTCAGTCAGGGCCTTCAGGCCGTCGTAGTACTCCATCTGGTAAAGCACGCCGTAGCCGAAGGTGTCCCTGCCCGCACGGGAGGCACGCTTAGCGCGAGCCAGTACGAAGTCACGCGCAGTACAGGTGTCCTGGAAGTCACCGAGAACCGACTGCAGGTTCTTGCAGGCAGCGTAGAGCTTCTCGGTCGGCAGGTCCGCGTTCTGAGCAGCTTCCGCGCTGTAGCGGAGCTTCTTCGCAGCCTTGCGGACATCGTGGTAACGCTCGTCCAAATCTGCCTCTGGCAGGTCAGCATCCTCGCGGCCATCGAGTACCAGGTTGTGGCGACGACGGAACTTCGAAAACGCGCTGCGCAGGTGATCGAGCAGCACCGCAGTGGTGTCGAGTTCCTTCGGTGCCTCTACCTTCTCCGGCTCGGTCTTGTCCGAGGTCGTGGAAGCTGCTGCATCGGCGGCTGCAGTATCAGCTTCAGCCGCGACCTCGGAGTCGGCTGCCGAAGAATCCTCTGCGGCTGCGTTCTCCGCGCCGTCGACAAGCGAATCATCCTTCTTCTTAGACTTCTTTTCCCCAGCCTCGGCCTCGTCCGCATTTGCGGCAATTGGCGGATTGGCGAGGAACTCATCGAGATCGTCGAGAAGTTGCAGGTACTCGCTTGAATTAAGTGCGAAAATGACGCGCTGATGAGCGCGGTCGTAGTCCTTCTGGACATCTTCGACGAGATTCGCACGCAGCTCCTCGCCCAAAGCGGCGCTTTCGCGATTGGCCAGCAACTCCTCCCAGCGCATAGCGACGACCTCAGCGTCACGAGCCACGCCGAGAACACCCGCCAGCTGCTTGAGGTTGCTCTCCAGCTCAGCGACCTTATCGCCCACAACAATGCCGTGGAAGGTCTGCATGTGACTGCGTAGCTCACGAGTGGCGACGCGCATCTGATGCACCGAGTCAAACTCATCGCGGCGTACCTTCGGGTCGTACTCGACCATCTTGGCCACGTTAGCGGCCAGCGCATCGACCACAGTGCGCCCCGGAGTGCCCTTCGGTAGCTTCGCTGGAACCGGCGGCAGGGGAGCGGAGTCGATGGAGTCACCCAACGCCGTCGCCAACTTCGAAGGGCTTTCCGACGGCACGGCGCCAGCCACCTCAGCGACCTTGGACATCGCTGCCATTACGGCCTTACCGTCCGGGTGATTTGCCCAATCCCCGAGAAGCTCAATCTCCCACTCACGCCAGGTAGTGGTTTCGCCGCCGTCGAGGAAGGAAGTCGCCGTGACGTGATCATCCGCAAACTCCGCCATGGGTGTGCCATCGAGGGCAAACACCGTGGTGACGTGGCGCTCATTGTCTACCTGCGCGATTGGTTGCAGCGGGTGATTGCGCACAATTGCGCGCACGGGGGCAAGCAACTCGGTAGGCACGATGTAGTCAGCATCGCGGCCTTCACCGTTAACAGAGCCCTCTTCCAGGCCAACGCCATATTCGAGGCGACCGCCGGTACCCGGCGCCTTCAGATGCCAACCCTCATCGGGGCCGCCCGTGCGGCGACGCAGAGTGTGCTTGGACCGGGTCAGACGCAGGTCCGCCGTGTCCAGGTAAATCGCGGAGAGATTTCGCACCTCAGTGGTGGTGGAGCCAACCTGTGGAACGAAATCGAACGATGGGGCTACCACTTCCGGGGTAGCTGAGAACTTAGATTCCACCTCCAACGCCGCAGTTGGAGTTTTGGACTTAGAACCAGACTTAGATGCCATAACCACTAATTCTACCCCTGAATCGAAGAGCTAACCCGAGAAGTTCTGCGCCTCAGTAGGGAACTCGCGGGAGTGCACCTGGTCGACATACTGCTTCGCTCCCTTGGCCAGCATCTCACCGACCTCTTCGAACACCGAGCTAAACGACGGCCTGCGGCCATCGGCCGGAACTGCAAAGGCATCCTGCCAGACGAGAACCTGGCCATCGCACTGATTACCAGCGCCAATGCCGCAGGTCGGGATGGATAGCTCGCGGGTAATCTCGGTGGCCAGATCCGCAGGCACCATCTCCAGGACCACGGCCGCGGCACCAGCATCGGCTACCGCATGGGCGTCGGCACGCAGCTGTTCCGCCCCCGCACCGCGCCCCTGTACCTTGAATCCGGACAGCGCGTTGACGGACTGCGGGGTGAAACCGATGTGCGCCATGACGGGAATGCCGGCGTTGACCAGCGCACGGATGCGCGGAGCGATACGCACGCCACCTTCAATCTTGATCATGTGTGCGCCGGTTTCGCGCATCATCTTCGCGGCGGACAGCACGGCCTGCTCATCGGAGGCCTCGTAAGTGCCGAAGGGTAGATCGGCAACAACAAGTGCGTTGCCAGCGCCCCGGACGACACCGCGCGCAAGCGGGATCATTTCTTCCAGCGAGATCTCGGTGGTGGTGTCGTAGCCGTAGACAACGTTTGCTGCAGAGTCGCCGACCAACAGTAGCTCGACACCGGCGGCGGAAAAAGCGCGCGCGGTGGAGTAGTCGTAGCAAGTCAGCATTGCCCAGGGGCGAGACTCAGCCTTCCATTCGGCCAGATTATTCAGACGAATCTTTTTTCCGCTCATGTCAATAGAGCATGCCATAGTCACCCGCAATTCGAGGCCACGAGGGCAGCGGTTATGGCACGGGTGCGGCAGTTGGCTAGCCACGCCGGATGGTCAAAATGTGTACCGCGAATCCGGGCACCTGGGTAACGTTGGAAAGTATGAACAGTCAGCAGGAATTCGTCCTCCGCGCAATCGAAGAGCAAGATATCCGTTATATCCGTCTGTGGTTTACCGACATTTTGGGGTATCTGAAGTCCGTTGCCGTCGCACCGGCTGAGCTCGAGGGCTCCTTTGAAGAGGGCATTGGTTTCGATGGCTCCGCGGTGGAGGGCTTTTCCCGCGTCTCCGAGGCTGACACTATCGCGCAACCGGATCCTTCGACGTTCCAGGTCATGCCGCGTCTGCATAAAGAAGACACAATCACGTCCGCGCGCATGTTCTGCGACATCGTCATGCCCGACGGTCAGCCGTCGTGGGCAGATCCACGCCAGGTGCTGCGCCGCCAAATTAAGGCGCTTGCCGACGAGGGCTTCCACGCGTTCATCCACCCGGAGATTGAGTTTTTCCTCGTAGAGAGCCTGGCTACTGATGGAAAGCCGCCGGTGCCAACGGACAATGGCGGTTACTTTGACCAGGCGGTCTACGACCGCGCACCCCGCTTTCGCCAAGAAGCGATCACGGTGTTGGAAGACATGGGAATCCCTGTGGAGTTCTCCCATCACGAAAATGCGCCGGGTCAGCAGGAAATCGATCTGCGCTACGCCGATCCGCTGACTATGGCGGATAACGTGATGTCTTTCCGCTACATCATTAAGCAGATTGCAATGAAAAACGGTGTGCAGGCGACATTCATGCCGAAACCTTTCCAGGATTTGCCGGGCAATGGCATGCACACTCATATTTCCCTCTTTGAAGGGGACACTAATGCATTCCACGACCCGGATGATGAAAACCAGCTCTCCGACACCGCAAAGGGTTTCATTGCCGGCATTCTGACTCACGCCAGCGAAATTTCCGCTGTGACCAATCAGTGGGTCAACTCCTACAAGCGCACGGCATTTGGCGATGAGGCTCCGACGTCCGCGACATGGGGCATGGCCAACCGCTCGGCTCTCGTGCGTGTGCCCATGTACTCACCGGGTAAGGCACATTCGCGCCGGGTGGAAATTCGTTCCTTGGACTCGGCCTGTAACCCGTATCTTGCTTACTCGGTGATTTTGGCCGCCGGTTTGAAGGGAATTAAGGAGGGTTACCAGCTTCCGGAGCAGGCAGAGGACAACATCTCCGAGTTGACCAAGCGGGAACGACGTGCGATGGGCTACCGCGATTTGCCGACATCCCTGGAGGTGGCGCTGCAGGAGATGGAACGCTCCGACCTGGTGGCCGATGCTCTCGGTGACCATGTCTACGAGTTCTTCCTGCTCAATAAGTGGCGCGAGTGGCGCGAGTTCCAGCGTCAGGTGACGCAGTGGGAGCTGCGCACAACTCTGGATTACTAGTTTCCCCGTACCGCCCCCTTCCTTTTTCGTCTTTAATTTGTTTTTGGGTGACCAGTTTCAATGGTGATGAATCGACCTCGCACATCTCGCCAATCAGTGCCGCGGCCCGCAGCGCTGGGCTTGCGTAACGACGATCGGACGCGGGCTGACCTGGAAGATTTGGGGTGGTACAACGAGGAGTCCCTACATCTGTTGTGGGGTCTTGCCGGAGCCAGCGACCCCAAGCTGGCGCTTATGGCGCTAGTGCGGCTGAAAGGCGCTCTCGACGAGCTGGAGCAGCAGGGAAAGCTGGAGAACTGGGCCACCTGGTCCGGTCTCGATGAAGCCATGCGCGAGCAGGTGCCGCTACGTACGCGTATGTTTGCGCTGCTCGGCGGCTCGAGTGCACTGGGCGATCACCTGGTTGCACACCCAGAAAAGTGGGTTCTGCTCCAAGCTGAGTTTCCAACTGAGGCAGACATGTTCCGCGAGATGCTCTCCAGCGTCGGGGCTGTGCCCGAGGTCATCGAACTCACTGATGAGGCCAGTCTGGAAAAGCAGGAGGATCCCGAGTATCGCAACCCCGTCGTTGCGCCCGCCACGCTTGAAGGCCCCGGTTTGTACCGTGCGAAGCTCACCGGCCGTGAGGCCGAAGTTGCGATGCAGTGCGCCTACCGCGACTTGATTATGCGTATTGCGTGCTACGACTTGGCTGGAACGTACCCACGGGGTCCTCGCCGTCCGGGACAGCCACAAGTCCCATTCCGTCAGGTCTCGGAGGCACTCAGTGATCTGGCTGATGCAGCGTTGACGGCTGCACTGTCTGTGGCTGTTCAGCAGGTCTTTCCTTCGTCGCCGGTCTCAACACGCCTGGCCGTAATCGCCATGGGCAAGTGCGGTGCGGAAGAGCTGAACTACATCTCCGATGTGGATGTCATATTCGTCGCAGAGCCGGCGGATGCCCGAGCCACCCGTTTGGCCAGCGAATTTATCCGGATTTCTTGCCACTGCTTCTTTGAGGTCGACGCGAATCTCCGCCCGGAGGGCAAGTCGGGTGCACTCGTACGCACCGTGGATTCCCACGTCGCCTACTACAAGCGTTGGGCCGAAACCTGGGAGTTCCAGGCGTTACTGAAGGCGCGGCCGATGACAGGCGATATCGAGCTGGGCCGCGAATACATCGATGCTCTAGCTCCGATGGTGTGGACCGCCTCTCAGCGGGAATCCTTCGTCGATGATGTTCAACGCATGCGCGCCCGTGTGGTCCAAAACGTCCCCGAAGAGCTTCGCTACCGAGAGCTCAAGCTCGGTCGCGGTGGTCTGCGTGATGTCGAGTTCGCGGTGCAGCTGCTGCAGCTGGTCCATGGTCGCTATGACGATAGCCTCCGCGTGCTGCCAACTGTGATGGCACTCGACGCACTTGTCGAGGCTGGCTATATCGGTCGCGAAGACGGTGCCGCGCTGATTAACGCCTACGAGTTCGTCCGTCTGCTGGAGCACCGCCTGCAGCTGCAAAAGATGCGGCGGACGCATTTGTTGCCTGCCGACGACGACACCGAAGCTCTTCAGTGGCTCGGTCGCGCCTCTGGCATCGTCGGTGAGGGCGGCACCGATGCCAGCAAACCGCTGGCCAAGCAGGTTCGACTGGCCAGCTCACAGATCCGCTCCCTGCACAACAAGCTTTTCTACCGTCCACTGCTGAACTCCGTGGTGGAGCAGGACATTGGAACCCTGCAGCTATCGGCCGATGCGGCAAAGCGCCAGCTGGCCGCGCTGGGCTATCAGTACCCGGATCGCGCCTACGAGCATCTTTCTGCGCTGGCGGCGGGCACCTCGCGCAAGTCGCGTATTCAGGCGATGCTGCTTCCGACGCTGATGGAGTGGTTATCGTCGACACCAGATCCCGACGCGGGTCTGCTCAATTACCGCAAGCTCTCTGAGAAGCTCCACGACGAAACGTGGTTCCTGCGTACGCTGCGCGATGAGGGCGTCGTCGGCCAGCGGCTGATGCGTGTGCTCGGTTCTTCGCCGTACGCGTCTGATCTGATTATGAGTGCGCCGGACGTAATTAAACGGTTCGGCGACGGTGCATCCGGGCCGAAGCTTCTGAATACCGACTCCGATGCAGTCGGGCGTGCGCTGGTCGCAGCGGCTGCCCGTCACAACAGTCCAGCTAAGGCCATTGGTGTGGCACGTGCGTTGCGCCGTGCAGAGCTCGCGCGCATTGCCTCCGCGGATCTTTTCGGGCTGATGGATGTGCAAGAGGTCTGTCACTCTCTGTCGATGGTGTGGGACAACGTGCTCGAAGCTGCCCTCGCCGCCGAAATCCGTGCATGGTCGCTGGAGCATCCTGACTCGGAGGTCCCGGGCGTTATCTCCGTAATCGGTATGGGGCGACTCGGCGGTGCTGAACTGGGCTACGGCTCCGATGCCGACGTGATGTTCATCTGTGAACCCCGCAAGGACGCCGATGGCACGCCGCTTGTCGACGATTCCGAGGCGGTCAAGTGGGCAACCAGGATTTGTGACTCGTTGCGTCGTAGGCTGGCAAAGCCAAGCCAGGACCCGCCATTGGAGGTCGACGTGGACCTGCGCCCAGAAGGACGCTCGGGCCCGATTGTCAGGACCCTGGATTCCTATGTGACCTACTACGAGCGCTGGGGTGAAACCTGGGAGATTCAGGCACTGCTACGTGCTACCTGGATTGCCGGCAATAAAGACCTGGGCACCCGCTTCCTCAAAGCCATCGATCCGCTGAGGTACCCTCAGGGCGGAGCTGATGCCAAGATGGTCCGCGATGTCCGTCGTATGAAGGCGCGTGTTGATTCCGAGCGGCTGCCTCGCGGAGCCGATCGCCGTACCCACACCAAACTCGGTTCCGGTGCACTGACCGATATCGAATGGACTGTGCAGCTGCTAATCATGCTGCATGCCCACGAGGTGCCGGAGTTGCACAACACGTCGACGCTGGAGTGTCTGGAAGTGCTGAAAGACCGCGAAATTCTAGATGCGGAGGATACCGACGCACTTCGGGATGCCTGGCTGATGGCGACGAATGCTCGCAATGCGCTGGTGCTCACGCGTGGTAAACGCACGGATCAGCTGCCACAGCCGGGGCGTCAGCTGACTCAGGTCGCTGGTGCGGCGGGGTGGGAAGCATCGGATTCCAACGGTTTTATTGAGCACTATTTGCGTCTGACTCGTCACTCCAGCCGTGTCGTCAATCGCGTGTTTTGGGGTGAGGAGAACCCCGACCACGAGTAGGCCGGGCAGAGGTCTGCCGAACTTCGCTGCGAGGCTCATTGTGTGGCAGCGGGGTGCAGCCTTTGTCTTAGCACGGCGACCGGGCATAATGGTGGGCTATGGAACGCAACGTCGATTACTCGGTACGCCCTAGGTATGAGGATTTCATTCTCAACCTCGATGGCACTGACCTGCGTTTTTTATTGAGCCGCACGTGCCCAGCCGCTGATACCTCAGCTGCTGGGCAAGAGGCGGTGGAATTGCTGATGTCACAGGATTCAGCGCATACGGCGCTGTCTTTTTGTGATCCCGATGTTCTCGATGTGGCGCACTTGGTTCATATTCTGGAGGATTCCGCATCGCTGGATACCCTCACAGAAGTGGCCTATTGGGCATCGGATGCGGACGTGATGGCGCACGATACGCCGAAGGGCGTTGACCGCAAGCGTCGTCGCGTCGGCAAGCAGCAGCTTGAGCATGTGCTACGCCGTGGCCAGCGTCAGGGGCTCGTGTGGGAGGAACCGGCGGGCGTGTGGCATGTGCCGCCACATATTTCGGAGGTGTTCCCGGCGGAACCGAGCCTCAGCTTCCGCGTCGCCGACTTGGTGGCGAATATGCCAGCGGATGTGCTGAGTCGCCGTATGGAGCGCATGGGGCTGGAGCCGGATAACGCGCCGGGAGAGGGCACATCGCGAGCTCTGAACGCCAGCGATTTAACGGTGCGAAATTTGCAGGCTCGCCAGGTGGAGCACATTGCAGGCTTCCTCTGCGATCCGGTGAAGGTGCGGGCTCTGGTGATGACAGCTCCGGTGGATATTCGCAATGAGCTGCGCTGGATGGCAACCGACGAGAAGTACTTGCCCTCCTATATGTGGTCTGAACTACGTGCCGACGCGGTGCGCTGGGCCGAAGAGCGTCTGCTGCTGACTGTGCTAGAAGAACCGGCGATGCCGACATTTGAGCAAGAATCGGAAGCACGCAACGAATCGACAGTGGTTGCCCGCCTGGTGGGCGCAGTCGCGTTGGCGCTCAAGGGCGACATGTGGTCGATTCGTAAGCCGCATCCGACGGAGTCTTTCCCGGCAACGCTGGAGTCAAAGGAATTGACCGAAGCTTCGGTGGCTGCGGTGGCGTTTGCTTCGGCGTTTATGGATGCTGCGG
Organism: Corynebacterium sp. HMSC061H03; assembly: GCF_001838215.1. NCBI lineage: Bacteria > Bacillati > Actinomycetota > Actinomycetes > Mycobacteriales > Corynebacteriaceae > Corynebacterium > Corynebacterium sp. HMSC061H03. Next base: position 235,805 of record NZ_KV836075.1, on the reverse strand, counting down.
GCAGCGGCGACGGGCGCCTGAAGGATCCGTTGCACATGTATGAGGAATCGAGCCTGCTGTGGATTCAGGACTTCGCAGCGTCAATAGGGGCGAGTGCTTTCGCAGCACCCTGGATTGTGGAGATGCTGGTCAACGCGGGATTGATTCACGCTGACAGCGGGCATCCGACGCCGCGCGCACTGCAGTACTGGTACAACGCCGATGCTTCGACCCGATGGGCGTATCTCGCGGCGGGCTTCCTCGTTGGTCGCGGTCCGTGGCACGGCGAGTTTCCGTGGGTGACCATGGGGGTCGATGATCTGTCGCATGCCACCCTTGCCTACGGCTACCCGTATGCCGCGCGTGAAGTAGTGTCACTGGCCGCGCAGCTGGAGGAAGATCAGAAGTTCTATGGCTGCTGCGTCGAAGGGCATATGGCTTGGAATGTCGACAACCTCTGCGCTCGCAATGGCGCCGATGGGGAAGCGATGGTCGGTTGGCTGCTGGAGCAGGCCGGCATCTTGGGCATTCTCTATCATGGGCACGCCTCCTGGCAGGCCATGGCTATCATGTATGCCTTGCACGACATTTGGCTGACTGATCAGCACGTCGGTGCTCAGCGCATGGCCGAACTCATCGCTGAGTATGCCGCTGGCCAGGTGCCGACGGCGGAGGCAGTCCAGATTGCCCGCCTGTTCAAGGATGCCGCACCTAACGAGCGCCTGGCTGCCACATTGGATGGCGTCGCCAGCAACCAGGTTGCCCTCGCGTTGGACTTCATCGGCGACCGCGAAACCTGCGCTGAAACTTCTCGCTGGATTATTTCCGAGGAGAGCCTGCGTCGCGCTTGCCTCGCGGTTGACGGCGACGTCGATGTCCTGTTTTCCCAGCTGGGGCCACTGGTCAATAGTTCTATGAAGCTGGTCATCTACGCCGAGCTAGTCCGCATTACCAAGACCGAGAAGCTGCAGGAAATGTATGAGCGTGAGGCCGTAGCATCAACGCCTTCGCTTGACGACGTCCCGGAGAACGCAGCCTCCGAAACTGACACCGGTGAGCGCGTTTCCCATGGTGCTCAGACCGATGGCAGCGAACGCACGGCGGATAGCGGCCGCGCAGACTCCTCTGGGCGATCGGAGGACTCGGATGACTCGGAGGGACTGGAAGGACCAGAGCAGCTTTCGCTGTTCTAGCCGCTCCGTCTTTCGGCTTCCTGTAGTTCCTACTCCGTAGGTTCCAGCTCAAAACGGCTCTGCTGGGCGACAAAGCGTGCCGCCGCACGCTTTGCCACCAGCAGGCCAACGAAACCGATCACCCACACACCGACGACAGCCAACCAGCCAATGCGGAAGGTCTCCCAGGTGTAGTTTCCATCGGGAGCTGCAATATCCAGCAGGAAGCCGACACCTTGTGCTGCGAGCATGGTGGCCACAAAACCGCCCATATTCGCCAACCCAGTGCCGGTGGCGAGTACCTTGCGATCGACCTCTTCGCGCACTGAGTCGAAGCCGAAGTTGGACATTGCACCAAGACCGGCCATTAGGATGTTGACTACGATAATTGCCCAGTACGCTGGTGGGTTGCTCGGTGCCAGGAAGACAATCCAGACGGCCATGTTGATAAACGCGATTGCGACAACAACCTTGATGCGGTCGCGGCCGGTGCGTGCCGAGACCATGCCCATCAACGGCCCGGCGATAATTACTGACAGCGTGTTAACGACCAGCACCACACTGGCCTCGGAGGGCTTAAGACCCATACCTAGCATCATCAGAGGCATGCCCCACAGCAATGTGAAGATGCACTGATGCATCAAACCAGTCCAGTGAGTGAAGAAACCCTGCCAGCACACCGGGTGAGTGGTCACAATCTTCAGAGTCTGGCCGATAGTTAGTTTCTCATCGGCTGCGGCAGAGGCTCCGCCATCGGCAGCCGTTTTCGCGGCCTTCTTGGCGGCGCGGCGTTTACGAAGTGACATCTTGGCTGTGGAGGAGTTCTCCGGGACGTCGGCAAGCGCGATCATGCCTACGATAGCGATGAGAAGACCCGCGGTGCTCAGCGACAAGAACGCGGGCACCCACCCCGCGGCGTGCAGAATCGCGAGGAACGGGACCGCAGAGATGAACTGGCCGAGCTGGCCAAGACCAGCCGTGAGCTGCGTGAACAGCGGAGTGACGCGCAGTGGGAACCACGCGGGAAGCAGCCGCATAGCACCGAGGAATGCGGTGGCATCGCCGGCGCCGATGAACACACGAGCAATGACAGCCAGCGGATACGATGTCGTGAACGCAATGATGACCTGGCCCAGTGCCATGATCAGTGCGCCCACGACCATCGTTTTCTTGGCGCCGACGCGGTCAATGATGATGCCCGTCGGAATCTGCGCCAGGGCGTAGACGCCAACCTGCACGGCGGTGAACAGCGCGAGTTGGGAGGCGTTGATATGGAAGCGATCGAGCGCCTCGACGCCAGCGACACCCATGGAGGTGCGGCCGACGATGGCAACGATGTAGGTAATCAGCGCCGCCAGCCAGACGGCAATCGCGCGACCAGTGACATGCTCGCGCGGGTCCTTTGCCACTGCGGTGGCGAGCTGATCTGTTGATGAAATCTGATCTTTACCGTTACGCTGCTTTACCACTCGCCACATTGTAGACCCCATCAACCAACCGGCCTGAAGAGGGGTCGCACCGGGGCCTAGATGGCCCCGATCATGCCTGCGGCAAACTACCTTTGTGCCTTAGCCAGAACTTCCTTCACGAAGTCCGCGACCACCAGCCGTGAGACCTTGAAATCAATTACGGCAACGGAAGCCTCATCGGAGTTGGAAACGTCATGGAAGTAGGCGTCGAGTTGGGCAAAGTCCTCAGGTTCGCCGACACTGAAACCGTGAGCGCCATAGGCACGTCCGACTGCGGCGAAGTCGTAGTCGGCAATCTCCATGGACGAGGTGTCCAACCCGACATCGCCAAACTGGTGCAGCTCCGCGCCATAGGCAGCATCGTTAATGAACACCACGCAACCGCCACGACCACGCCGCAGCTGCTCAATCGCCGCAGGTAAATCCGCAATACCCATCGTGCCGCCACCGTCACCGGCGACTAGCACGCAATAGTCCTTGGGGCGTGCCGCCGCGAGGCCGACAAGTGACCCCATGCCCAAACCAATTGACTGAATCGCCGTGCCCACAATCACTTGCTGCTGCGGACCAGGCACATCAAGATATTTCGGAACCCACCCCAGGAAATGGCCACCGTCAGTACACACAGCGCGCTGATTGGGCAGGATACGATTCAGATACTGCAGGCACGCCCGCGGATCCAACCGGCCATCCGCGCACGTCAGCGACTCGACCTCCGCTGTCGTCGGCAGTGTCTTCAACTCCGCACGCCATGTGCTTGACGACGCCCCCCGGGACTTCTCCAGCTGCTCTGCCAGTACGGGCAGAAGTTCCTCCAACTTAGCCAATAGCGGTGTCACCGACGGCTGAGCAGCGGGATGGGGCTCGTCGACAACCTGGATAATCTTCGCGTCCGGTGCAAACATGTTGCCGCCACGGTTTTGGAAAGCGTTGAAGCTTGCTCCCAGGAACAGCACCACATCGGCCTGTCGAGCTAGCTCCACCTGCCACGCGTGCGCAAAACCGCCCACGGTGCCAATCTGCCACGGACTGGAAAGCACATGACGAGCCATCGCTGAGTGCATAAACAGTGCCCCCGCACCGTCCCCGATGCGGCGAACTAGATCTGCGGTACCAGAGAGCAACACACCTCTACCAGCAATAATGAGTGGGCGACGGGCAGTTTGCAGTTCCTCGGCCAGCGACGCGACAGTTGACTCCAACCATTCTGGTCGGCCGGTGTGCAGATGCTCCTGATTAGTCGACTGTGTTTCAGACGCAGATGCCGTAATCGGTGCTTCTTGGATGTCATAGGGGAGCAGCAGCACGACAGGCTGCCGAGAACTCAGTGCGTGCTGGACCGCAAAGTTTGCGTCGTCAAGCGCGGACTCGGGAGTAACGGTGCGATGACAGACATCGAGTGCGTCGAGGAGCGCCGCCTGATTGAGGTCAAAGGGACGTGGGCGTTCCGGGTGCGTGCCGACGACAAAAACCAGCGGAATACGGGCTACCCGAGCCTCGGCCAGAGTAGTCAGCGCATTGGTGAATCCTGCGCCGCAAGTGGCGGTCGCGATAGCAAGCCCTCCACCTGCACGGTGGAAGGCATCGGCGGCCCCGACAGCAGCCGATTCGTGTCGGACGGAGGAGTAGCCGAATCCCGATTCAGTAAGGGCTGACGTGAAGTGGGAGTTCGCGTTGCCGATGAGACCGAAGCAGTGGTCGCAGTGCTGGGCCAGTGTGTCGGCCAGCGCCCGCGAGACCGTGGTTGTCTTTTGGGAACCTTCCTGCGGGGAAGATGCGGGCGCGTGGGGCATAGGACGGCTATTAACTCGAGTGAAACTCATGTGAACAATTGTGAGGTAATCACGGGGGTAATAACAGCCCTATAGCCCAAGATAATGCCGTTTGCCCTTAAAAAAGAGGGCACTATTCCACATCGCTGCTGCGCGGATGGGGGTGACGTTGGGCTATGCCCGGTTTTAAGCCACGTTGTCGTCGATGAACTTCTTCACCACATCGACATCATTCGGCAGCTCGGTAACGCGGCGCGGGGCATTCATGATGTCCGCGAAACGCTCCGGGCAATCCGGCTCGCGTCCGGTGGCCTCCAGGATGGTCTCGGAGAACTTTACCGGCAGGGCGGTCTCCAGGCAGACGATTGGGGTGGATACCTGGTCTACCAGGCCGCGGGCGACGTGAATACCGTCAGCGGTGTGCGGATCGACCATGACCTCTAGGCGCTCCCAGCAGTCCTTGATGGTCTCGACGCGGTCAGCGTGAGTCGAGCGACCGGAGAGGAAACCGTACTGGGCAGAAGCCTCTGGGAAGATTGGATCAGCAGTAAGCGAGAAGCCGCCCTCCTTGACCTTGACACCAAAGAGGTCTGCAGTGCGCTCAGCATCGCGCCCCAGCAGATCGAAGATGAAACGCTCAAAGTTAGACGCGCGGGAGATATCCATCGATGGGGAAGAGGTAGCCTGCGTCTCCGCAGCGCTGCGCACGCGGTAGGCACCCGTGCGGAAGAACTCATCCAAGACATCGTTTTCATTGGTAGCCACAATCAGGCGGTCAGTTGGCACACCCATCTGGCGCGCAATATGGCCGGCGCAAATATCACCGAAGTTGCCGGTCGGCACACTGAAGCTGACCTTCTGCGCGTTGTTCGCCTCAGCACCGTTGCCGCCAGTGACACGAATCCACGAGGAGACGTAGTACACGATCTGAGCCATCAGGCGAGCCCAGTTAATCGAGTTGACTGCACCAATGTGGCGGCTGGCCTTGTACTCCAAGTCACCGGAGACGGCCTTAACGATGTCCTGGCAATCGTCGAAGACACCGTCGAGGGCGACGTTGTGAATGTTGGCATCCTGCAGACCAAACATCTGAGCCTGCTGGAACGCGGTCATTCGACCAGCCGGAGTTAGCATGAACACGCTGATTCCCTCACGGCCGCGCATTGCATACTCGGCCGAGGAACCCGTGTCACCAGAGGTGGCGCCGAGGATGTTCAGGGTCTCGCCACGACGAGCCAGCTCATACTCGAAGAACTCACCGAGCAGCTGCATCGCCATATCCTTGAATGCCGCTGTGGGGCCCATGGACAAGTGACCGATGTAGAGCTGATCTTCCAGCTTCGTCACCGGCACAATATCCGGATCGGAGAACTTCGGGTAGGTGTACGCCCGTGCACAGATACCGCGCAAATCCTCCAGTGGAATGTCGTCCACAAAAAGGCTGACGACCTCTGCAGCCAAGGCTGCGTAACCGTCGTCGACAAGCACGGAGCGCCAACGCGTCAAAGTGGCATCGTCAACCTGTGGGTACTCGACCGGCAGGTAGAGGCCACCGTCGTTAGCGAGACCTCCCAGGAGAATGTCTGAGAACTTGTGCGGCGTGCGCTCTGGGTCGCGAGTCGAAATGAAGTCCAAGGCGGGCCCCTTACATGTATGCCAACACCCGCCGCATCGGCCCATAAGAAGGCCTTTTGAAAGATTGCGACGGGGTTGACCGGTGGATGTTTTCTTTAATTTTTACATATGCACCGAAGCCAGTTAGGCCTCGGTTGTGGAAGATGCGGAATTGGCCTCTTCAGCGTCGAAGCTGAGCTCTTCGGAACGGTCGATGACATCATCCTTGGCAAAGCGGTTAACAATCATGGCAATTGCACCGTCTCCAGTGACATTACATGCGGTACCGAAGGAGTCGATGGCGATGTAGGCGGCAATCATCAAAGCGACCTGCTCCTGATCGAAGCCCAGCATGGACTGCAGCACTCCGACCGCGGCCATAATTGCGCCACCTGGAACGCCCGGAGCCGCGATCATGGTGATACCCAAAGTGAGAATGAAGCCGATGGCCATGCCCGGCGAAAGCGGCTTGTCCGCCATAAACATCACAGCAAACGCGAACAGGGTGATCTTCATCATCGAACCGGCCAGGTGAATGGTCGCGCACAGCGGCACGGTAAAGCCTGCGACCTTCTCCGAGACACCATTCTTCAGCGCGGCCTTGTAAGTCACCGGAATGGTAGCGGCCGAGGAGGAGGTACCGAGTGCGGTGGCGTAAGCCGGCAGCATGTTCTTCAGGGACGTCCACGGGCTGCGGCCAGCGATGGCGCCAGCGATGGAGAACTGGATTGCCAACAGGAGCACGGTGCCGATGACTGCCAGCAGCAGCACCTTGAAGAACATCGACAGCGTCGTGGTCAGGTTGCCGTTCATGCCCATAGACAGGAACATGCCGAAGATGTAAATCGGCAGCAGTGGGATGATAAATGCCGAGATGATCTTCATAATCACGTCGCGCAGCTGCGTCGCACCGCGGTAGAGCGAGTCCGACTTCACGGTGGTCATCGCCACACCGACCGTGAAAGCCAGCAGCAGGGCGGTCATGACGTCAAACGGTGGTGGCATCTCTACATTGAAGAAGCTCTCCAGCGCGCCCTCATCAATATCCACCGATGTGCCGGCCTGATCAGCGCCGAGCAGCCAAGGGTAGAGCCCCTGGGTGGCGGCGTAGGCCAATAGACCCGAAAACACCGTCGAGCCGTAGGCGATAGCAGTGGTAATACCCAGCCACTTTCCGGCGCCGCGGCCCAGGCTAGCAATCGCCGGCGTGATGAGGGCAAAAATCAGCACCGGGATAAAGAAGCCCAGGAAGTTACCAAAGAGGCCATTGAAAGTGACAAAAATTCGAGCCAGCCAGTCCGGGAAGAAAAAGCTGCAGACAATGCCCAGAATAATCGCGACAATAACGCGGAAAAGGAGCGTTTGCGTAAAACGCATTCGGGTACTCATAGTCAATCCTTGTTCGGATGGAATTTACTTCTCTAGCGTGCGGTATTTACGTTATGCAACGCAAATAACCGGGTGTGGTTTTACGCCTTTTCGGCTACCTCTTCTGCAACGGTCTCGTCGGCAAGCACACTCGCCGGGCGATTTGCGCGCTGCTTTCGCGTGACGACGTCAATTGCGTATCCGATCACCGTCGCTGCCAGAGTCGGCAGGAACCATCCGAACTCGATGCTCTGACCAGGTACGAGACTGAGGAAGTCCGCCAAAGCAGAACCACCGACACCCAAACCGGAGAGTACTGAGATACCCGACCAGATGGTGGCAACCCAGACGCCCAGGCGGTAGGTGTAATGCAGCTTGAAGGAGTAGGAAATGACCGGGTCGAGAAGAGTCAGTGCAATCAGAGTGATAGCCGGCGGGTAAATAAAGGTGATGATCGGCGCGGCAATCGCCAGTACCTGAGACAGCCCCTGTGTTGCCATTACGAAGGACATGACCGTGAAGATAATGGCCCAGGCCTTGTAACTGATGCCCGGAAGCAGCAGGTTGAAGAACTCACTGGTGGCGGCAATTAGGCCGACAGCCGTGGTCATACATGCGAGCAGAACGATGAGGCCGAAGACAATCTGTCCGACCTGGCCCATGGCCAGCTTGGAAGCCTCTGCGAGAATGCCCGAGCCGTTATCGAAGGAGGCGGCATTCGGCAGCACCTGGCCGACATAGCCCAGACCCAAGTAGATGATGGCGAGCAAAATGCCGGCGAACAGTCCTGCGGTCATGGTTCCGCGAACCATGCGCTTGCCTTCTGGGACACCGCTGACGCGCAGGGCGGAAATCACAATAATGCCGAATGCCAGGCCGGCGATGGAGTCCATGGTGAGGTAGCCCTCGACCAGGCCGGAGGCAAATGGGGTAGAGGAGTACTTCTCAATTGGCGCAGCCGGAGCGGCATCGAATTTGAATGCCGACATTCCAACCAATACAACCAAGAGAATCAGCAAAGCCGGGGTGAGAATCTTGCCCAGTTTGGACACAATTTCATTCGGATTCCACGCAAGTGCTAAGGCGATACCGAAGAAAACAAAGTAGAAGGCCGCAGCGACGGCCAGTGAATCACTGCCGAAAATCGGCTGGACACCGGTTTCGTACGACACGGCACCGGTACGCGGCAGAGCGTAGAAAGCACCGATGGAAAGGTATGCGATTACCGGGAAGCCCAAGGAAAAGATGCGGCCCGCGCGGAACGCTAGGTCACGCAGGTTGTTGCCTGAAATGGCGATAGCGATGATGGCCAGAACTGGCAACGCCACACCGGTGAGCAGGAAGCCGGTGATTGAGGGGCCAAAATTGGTACCGGAATCCACTCCGAGCTTCGGCGGGAAGATGAGGTTGCCCGCGCCGAAGAACATCGAAAACAGCATGAGAGCTGTAACAACGATAATGGAAGCGAAAGACTTCGGGGACTCCACTCCGCTCGACTTGGTCATGAGAATTGTGTTCTTTCTAAATTAGTGTCGCCCGTAAGGTCAAGGGCGATGCTGCAAGCTGCTGTGGCGATGCCATTGTTGCCGGTGCTGCGGTGGCGCAAACGCCCGTTACAGCAGCGCAATTGCAGTTCGTGTGCCCATGTAGATGAAAGGCCACGATGTCGAAAACTGACACTCTTAATGTGAAATTGTGAATTTTCACGGGCTGGGTGGAGCCTGATGCGTGAATTAAGTTGCGGCTTGTATGATCCGTCTTTATTTGAATTATTAAGGGGCTTCGACGGCGTTGGTGGTGCCGACGAAGGCACTCTATTTATCCTAATGGGGCGTTCGAGAGAGGGAAAATCAAGAAATTTCCCAGAAAATTTGCTGCCTGTGATGGGGCAGCGAACATAAGAGAAAGAGCCTGGCGCACACGTTTACGCTGACAGCGTGTGTACGCCAGGCTTAGTGCTAATTCCGTCGCTCTACAGCAGATCCTTCACCTTCGGATCCACCAGCGCGGTCACTGCGGCCTTCGCATCGGCCGCAGTTTCGGCATCGACAGCGTATGCTGCCATCTGCTGGCAGGTAGCGCGGTCGTGGAGGCGGAGAGCGGCGCGGACGGCCGGCACCTTCTTGGAAGCCATGGACAGCGAGCTCACGCCGAGGCCCACCAGGACCAGTGCCAGCAGCGGGTCACCGCCGGCTTCACCGCAGACACTAATGGGCTTGCCGGTAGCATTGCCGCCCTTGCATGCGGACTTAATCATTTGCAGCACAGCCGGCTGCCATGGAGATAGGAGATCCGCCAGAGCCCCCTGCATACGGTCGGCCGCCATAGTGTACTGCGACAAGTCGTTAGTACCAATGGAGGCAAAGTCCACAATGGACAGCAGCTGCTTCGCACGAATCGCTGCTGCGGGGACCTCAATCATGATGCCGACCTTCGGCAGGCCACGCTCACGCGCTTTGTCCGCAAACCACTTTGTTTCTTCGACCGTTGCGATCATCGGAGCCATAACCCGTAGGTCAGCCTTGCGCCCGGTGGCGTCAAACGCAGCGGCGAGTGCATCCAGCTGCGTATCCAGCAAATCTTCCCGAGCCTGCGACAGGCGCAGTCCGCGGCGACCCAGCGCCGGGTTTTCTTCCTCGCCTAGGTCGGCAAAGCTCAGCGGCTTATCCGCACCCGCATCCAGCGTGCGCACAACCACGCGTCGCTCACCGAATGCCTTCAGCACACGAGTGTAGGTTTCCGTTTGTTCTTCCAAACTCGGAGCCTTGTCGCGGTCGAGGAAAAGGAACTCAGTACGGAACAGGCCGGTGCCCTCATTATCCTGCGCTGCCGCAGACTCACCATCTTCCGCGGTACCAATGTTGGCCAGCAGATTCACCGGGTAACCATCAGCGGTCTTGCCTGCGCCCACAGACTGCGCTAGGGCTGCTTCCCGGCGTCGAGCGCGCTCTTCCAACGCGGCGACCTCATCGGCGGTCGGATTCGCAATCACCTCACCGGCGCCGCCGTCAATGGCGACGAAGGTTCCGGCCTCGAGTTCCATGACGCCCTTCGCCTTAACGACGGCTGGAATGCCCAGCTGTGCTGCGAGGATAGCCGTGTGACTGGTCGGCCCGCCACCGGCGGTGGCAATGCCTACGACCAACTCGGGGTCAAGACCCACGGTTTCGGCGGGCGCGAGATCGTCGGCAAGCAGAATAGTTGGGGTGGAGACATCCGGGACGCCCGGTTTTGGCAGGCCACGCAGCTCGCAAATCGTGCGGTCGCGAACATCGTAGAGGTCGGTGACACGTTCAGCCATGTAGCCACCGAGACTGGTTAGGAGCTGCGCGTAGTCCTCAACGGCATCGTGAACGGCCTGGGTGACGCCGGAGCCTGCCTTGAGTTTCTTCACCACGGCCTTGGCGAGCGCCCTATCGGAAGCCAGTTGCGCAGTGGCCTCCAGAATCGGACGTGCCTGCGGGCTGGAGTGCTCAGCCTGCTTCTTCAGCGACTCTGCGACGTTGGCCATCGCCGCGCGGACGCGCTCACCATCGGCGACGGGATCGGTCGACGACGGCTCTTGAGTATCAACTCCCGGGGCGGGGAGTACCTTTACTACTTCAGCGCTGGCCGTACCGGTCGAGACACCGATGCCATAGATGACAGTGTGCTGCTCGTTCATTGCTTCCGATCTCCTTTTCGGGACCTCTGCGGGGATACTCGTCGGTCGTGGTGTGCCGTGGTGTTATCCAGGAGCGTTCTAGCTGGGCTTACTCGGCATCAAGGTCGCGCTCGAGCATGGCTGCAAGCTCGTCCAGAGCTGCAGCTGCGGAGTCGTCCTCGCAGCTCAGCGTGACTTCGTCGCCGTGCTTAGCGCCGAGGGTCATGACCTCCAGGATCGAGGCGGCATCGGCCTCTTCGTCGTCAAGGGAAATGACAATGTCGTAGTCGTACTCAGCAGCAGCCTGAGTGAACAGGGAAGCCGGGCGAGCGTGCAGGCCTACGGAGGAACCGATGGTAGCGGTACGAGTAATCATGGTTGAATCCTTTCGGGTCGAATATGTGAAATTTTCTGACTCAGGCACAGTGCCTGTACATCCCACCGCGGGTGCGCCGCCCGCTGGTGCTTGCTTAGCATCAACGTCGCGAACGCTCCGGGAAACCCTGGAGGCGGTGGGAGATACAGCCGCTGCCTGCACAATGCGTGCAATGTGCAGGGTGAGGTAGGAAACTTCGTCTTCCGTCAACCCCGACCCCAGACGCAGTTCAATGACTGCGGAGATACGCTGTGCGCAGCGAAACGCCTCTGGGGCGGAGTCACGGATGGCCTGGCCAATAGCGGAGGAGTGATCTTTCAACTGCTCATGCTTGGCAATCCGGACGAACAGGTAGCGCAGGTGTGTGATGAAGCGCCCCACATTGACAGTCTCTGGCTCCAGCGTGATGCCAAAATCACTTTCAATGATTGTGAGCAGCTGCTGCAGGACGCCCGTCATGGTGTAGGTGAAGCTCAAATCACCCGTGGCAAACCCGGCGTTGACCAGGTGCAACGTAATAGCCACTGCTTCGGAACGGGGCAATGGTGCTATACGACGGTCATTGAGAGCGCGATTGATATGCGACAAAATCGCCTGCGCCTGCGCGTATTCTTCACTATAAAGTTGGCTGACTTCCGCGAGCAGCGGGTAATCTGCTCGCTGCCCGTTAGCTGCCCTCATGATGGCGAAACCAATGTGATCGGCTAACGCCACAAGGAGGGAAGCGTTCTTCGTCATTGATTCCGGCAGGCCGGCTGCGGTTACCGCATCGGTCACAAGAGTCATGTGAGCCAGCGGAATTTCTGTGAGCATCGTGGCAATATGGTCCGGATCACGGCCTTCCGCTGGGACAAAGATGCGAACAACTTTGCTCGAATCAACCGGCTGCCCCGGGCGGGCCTTGAAGCCAATGCCGCGGCCGGTGATGATTTTCTCGCCGGTCGCGTCCTTGGCCAGAACCACGTTGTTATTGAATACTCTCAGGATTTCCATGTCGGTAACCGTGAACTCCTCCATAAGTTGAGGGATTTCAGGCCGGTATGCCTTCTAGAAATCAATTATGGCTGAACTTCGATGACCGTGTCGCCGGCTTGGACGGAGATGCCGGTGACCGGGGAAACCTTGGTCAGCTTCTTGGTATTGGTGATGGTCATCAGTGTCGTGGTTGGGTAGCCAGCTTCCTTGACCTTGTCGAAATCGACCTCGGCAAGAACATCGCCGGCCTCGACGTGCTGCTTCTTGGAAACCTGGACATCGAAGCCTTCACCGGCCATCTTGACCGTGTCGATACCGACGTGGACGAGTACCTCTACACCGTCATCGGTCTTAATACCGAAGGCGTGACCGGTCTTTGCCACAGTCATCAACGTGCCCGATACGGGTGCGACCACGGTAGAACTGGTCGGCTTGATACCGACACCGTCACCGAGAGCACCGGAGGCAAAGACCGCGTCGCCGGCCTCAGCAAGGCTGACAACCTCACCGGCAACCGGGGCCTGCACCTGTACAGGCTTGGTATCAACGGCAGTTGCGACACCACCGGCGCCAGCTGCCGCAGCAGCCGGTGCGGCAGCCTCGGCGTTGGTACCAGCGTCACCGGAAGCCTCAGCTGGAGCCGAATCGGAGCCACTGGTGGCAGCGTGTGGGGTGGCGTCGCTGGGTTCGTCGTCAAGCTCTGCGGCGCGTGCGGCCTCGGCCTCAGCCTTCTCTTCCGGCGTGCGGTAGTCGGTGAGAATGATGGCGAACATGGCGACGAAGAATGCCACGGCGACGGAAATCAGGTAGACCCACATCGGTTTGAACACGACAGTGGTGATGAGGGAGGTGAAGACGAAGGCGTTGGTTGTCACACCACCGAACGGAGCCGACAGGATGGCGATAGTCAGACCGCCGGCGAAACAGCCGAGCAGCATGCGCGGGTAAATCCGCTTGAAGCGCAGGTGAATACCGTAGAGGGACGGCTCGGAGATACCACCGAAGAGACCGGCAGCGAGTGCACCCGTTGCAGTTTGGCGCATCTGAGTGTCGTGGTCGCGCATGGAAAGAACCAGCACACCGGCAGTTGCTCCGAAGCAGGCGAAGTTCCAGGCACCCATCGGGCCTTGGATGAAGTCGTAGCCGAGAGTCTGGATATTGACCAGCATCAGCGCATTCAGTGGCCAGTGCAGACCCAGTGGCACCAGGAACGGGTAGAGCATCGGGATGAGAATTGCGAACACAAACGGTGCGTTCGAGTTCATCCATGCCAGGCCGGAGCCGATGCCGTTACCCAGCCAGATTCCCAGTGGGCCGATGAGGAAAGCGGTCAGCGGAATCATAATCAACATGGAGATAAACGGCACGAAGACCATCTGCACATTCTCCGGGAAGATCTTCTTCAAACCGTGGTAGACCACTGCCAGGATGGCGACCATGATCAGCGGTACAAAGACCTGTCCGCCGTAGTCATTGAGCTGCATTGGCAGGCCGAAGATGTTGGCGGTGAAAGTTTCGGTACCGAGTTCCTCGTTGACTGTCTTGATGGTGTCCGAGAAGCGATCGGTATCCTGCAGACTCATAAACTCCGGCGTCATTAGGGCAGCCATGATGGCTGCGCCCAGCCATGGATCTACCCGCAGCTTCTTCGCTGCGTTGTAGGCGACCATGATTGGCAGGAAGTAGAAGACGCTGCGCCACATGGCGTCAACAAAGATCCAAGTAGCGGACTTATCCTCAGCGCGGAAGTCGACGATGTTCAGACCGTCGAGAACCGCGGCAATAGCGATAATCAGCGATGCGCCCAACAGCACGCCCAGGATTGGGCGGAACGAATCGGAGAGGTACTCGAAGAAGTTGTCCAACCAGGAGTACTTGCCGCGTGCCTTCGAGCGAGCTTCTGCCTTAACGTCTGCGTCGGACTTAGTGGCGACTGCGCCGGCGCCCTTCATTTCCGGTAGATGCTTAATTGCCGTGTACATCGATTCGACGCCACCGCCACAGATGACCTGGTAGCGGTTATCGCCCTGGTGAACGACACCGAGTACGCCCGGCACCTTGTCAATCTTGTCCTCGTTGATCTTGGAGACATCACCGAGTTCAAAACGCAGACGCGTCGCACAGTGCGTCATGCTTGTGATGTTTCCGGGTCCACCGAGGTTTTCAACTATTGCCCTCGCGCTGGAATCTTTTGACGACCCCATCGTGACCTTCCTTCACAGTAAGCAGGGCCGTTAAACGCAAAAAGACCCGAGGCGCCACAAACTGTGGGCCTCAGGTCTTGCCTCAAAAGAGTAACAACCCTGGGTTGATATCTATTAATTTCGACCCTACTCCGCTTTACATAGTTTTGACAAGGTAGTAAATCAAGCTCAAATTTCACATTTGGGGATAGCCTGGATTGCCTGTGGACAACCGCATGCAACCTATTTCGCGCTCAGTGCGGAAGTCGTAAGGTGGCAGCTATGAGGATTGGAGTTTTAGGTGTAGGAGCTGTCGGCGGCTGGTTTGGCGGTCGCCTCGTGCAAGCGGGTTATGATGTCGTCTTTCTCGCCCGCGGCGAGACCCTGACACGTCTTCGTGAGGTGGGGCTCACGCTTATCGACGAGCACGGGGAACGCAGCATTATCCCCGTCAAAGCAGCCGACAATTGGGGTGAACTCACTGCCGATGGCGTCGACGTCGATGTTGTGATTGCAGCAACCAAGGCGCTGCCGGGCAACGATCCTTTCCCGCAAGTTCCGGCTGGTGCAGCAGTGGTGACCACCCATAACTCGGTGGAAATCCCTTATTTGGCAGCGGGGCGGTTCGGTGAGGACAAGGTGTTCCCGGGTGTTATCCGCGGTTTCTTTATCCACACTGGCCCGGCAGAAGTCACCTTCCGACCAGGACCGATGAGCCTGAACATCGGCACATTCGATGACTCCACTAATGACCTGGTCGGGGCAGTTATCGAGGCATTGCACATGGCTGGGCTCGGTGGCGAACAGCTCCCGGATATCTGGGTCGATATCTGGGCAAAAGCGATGTTCGTGGCTAACCTCGGTGCCCTAGGTGCCCTGGCTGATAGTCCGATTGGTTACTTGCGTTCGGAAATGCGCGACAGCTTGACGCGGATGTTTGAAGAAACCGAGGCAGTCGGTCGAGCCTGCGGCGTTGCGCTGCCAGAGGACATCGTGTCGCGGACCTTGGCCTTTACTGATGCTCAAGGGTACGACAACACCTCGTCGATGCAGCGCGACTACACCGCGGGACTTACCAATGAGCTCGATGCCCAGATTGGCGCAATCCGCCGGATGGGGCAGAAGGCGAAAGTGGAAACGCCGACGCTGGATCTGGTGTATGGCGCTCTGGTTGGGCGTCAACACAAGCATAAGAATTAAGACCTGCGGTGCTCAGCTAAGTCAAACCGGAATTGGGGGATTGGAAAGACTGATGAAAATTGGATCGGACTACACGGAAAACAATGGGCTCATCATCGGTGAGGATGGATTGGCTCGACCGGCATGGGCTGCTCACAGTGAGCTGCTGAGAGAGTACTACGACACCGAGTGGGGGATGCCGGTGCGCGATGAGCAAGGACTATTCGAACGGCTCAGCCTGGAGGTATTTCAGGCGGGGTTGTCGTGGGAGACAGTGCTGAAGAAGCGGCCCGCGTTTCAGGAAGCCTTCGCGAACTTCGACCCCGATGCGGTTGCTGATTTCGATGACGAAGATGTCGAAAGATTGATGAATGATGAACGAATCATTCGGAATCACAGGAAGATTACCGCGGTAATCAATAACGCCGCGGCGACGATTGCTCTGCGTGAAAACGGCGGCTTAGCCGAGTTGATGTGGTCGTTTAAACCGGAGAAGTCTCCCGAGCCACGTTCAATCGAAGAGGTGCCCAGCTACTCCGAGGAGTCCAAGGCGCTTGCCAAGGCATTGAAGAAAGCTGGTTTTAAGTTCGTAGGCCCCACCACGGTCTTTGCATCAATGGCTGCCGTGGGGATTGTCGATATCAACATTGTTGGCGCACATCGGCGCGGTGCCTCTGGCGTTTTTGGCTAGGGGAAAGGGGGATTTAACTAGCTAGGGGGAAAGAAAAAGAGCGTGCCACCCGGCACGCTCAAAATCTTTCGGTTCGTGTAGAACTACTTGTTCTCGTAGGAGTCGGAGTAGTTCTGGCCGTCCTCAGAGGTCCACTTCATGGTGTCCTTAGTGAACGGCTGCTCCCAGCCGTTTTCAATCTCCGACTCCGGTGCGGTCGGCAGACCAATCTCGTTTTCCAGTGCACCGTTGGCAACCCAGGTCTCGCGAATCTTACCGATCAGCGGCTGTGCACCGTTGGTCTCCGGGGACTCAACGAAGGTGACGTTCTCGTATTCAGCGGCAACTGCGTCGCCGACCTTCTTAGCGGACTTGAACTCGCCAGCCTCAGCATCGTACGGGGAGGTGAAGGAAGAAGCTGCCTCGGTGATGGACTCAGGCAGGTCAGCCTCTGCCACATCCTCGCCAGCAGCGTCGCCCAGACCCAGACCGTTCATAGCCTCGCCGGCCTTGTCCTTAGCGCCATCAGCAGCCTCGCCAGCCTTGTCCTTAGCGCCATCAGCTGCGTCGCCGGCCTTGTCCTTAGCGCCGTCCATAGCGTCGCCAGCCTTATCAGTGGCGTCGGTTGCTACCTGGCCCGCCTGATCCTTGGCGTTGTTAGCAGCATCCTGTGCATCATCGGAAGAACATGCAGCCAGGCCGCCGAGTAGGGCGGCGGAGCCAACGATTGCGGTAGCGATACGGGTCATCTTCTTGTTCTGCATTTCAAAACCACTTTCTTGAGAGCTAACTAAGTTACCTATTCAATTATTGGCATCTTCCACTATTTGTCCGAATTAAATTCAAAGAGAAATTGACAATTCTTTTGAATATCGGACATTCGAAGATGGTGTGGCTTCAAAGCCGTACAGAAAGAACACTAGGTAATTCTGGGGCCTGTGCAAGTCAAATGGCGCGAGTCTGTGCACTCTATGCTCTATTTGTTACCGAATTTGCGTGATTGCGAAATTGGAATAGTGCTGGTGAGGGCGTTGCGAGTAACGGAAAGGTATCAATCTTATTAAGCTTGACGTTTATTGCTTATTTTCTTTCTCTGCGTGGTTGGAGCCGCGGGCATCGTCGTCAAGCGTGTACTCGCCATCTGGCAGGACGAACCAGGCTAAGAGGTAAAGAGCTAGGAATCCAGCGCCAATCTTCCAGCCAATCATCGATCCAACGCAGGGAAGGATGATGTAGACCATTCGTGTGAAAGTGGTATCCCAGCCTTGGCTTTCCGCGATTCCTGCGAGGACGCCACCGAGGAGGCGGTCATTACGCGAGCGGTAAATTTTCTTGGTGGGTTTTTCGGGAGCGGCGTCGCTCATTAGATAAAAACTCCAAGGTATGGCTATTTAGGCATTTTTCGGTCGACCGCGCTTATACGTAAGTTTCCTTCGGCATGATAATCCATGCTGCGAGGTAGAGAAGAAACTGCGGACCAGGCATCAGGAAAGACGCGACAAATATAACGCGCAGCAAAGTCGCATCCCAGTTGAAATACTCAGCGAATCCACCGAGCACACCTGCAACCATTTTGTTATTGGTGGAACGGGTCAGTGACTTGTTGTTCATACTTATCAAGGTTAGCCCCGATTCGTTTAGTTCGCAGTGGTGCTAGCTCTACTAAATGTGTCGACTAAAACAGCATGTCCCAGCTAAAAACACCGCTACCCCAAGACGGTTAGGTGGGGTAGCGGTGTGGGCGTCGTCAAGCGAGCTTGACTGGGCGAGTGCTAGCAGTCGTAGTAGAGCTCGAACTCCTGCGTCGTCGGGCGCAGACGTGCCGGCATAATCTCCTGCTCGAACTTGTAGCGGATATGCGCGTCGATGAGATCCTGTGTGAAGACATCGCCGGCGAGCAGGAACTCGTGGTCCTCCTCCAGCGCCTTCAGCGCACCCTCCAGCGAATGCGGGACGGTAGGGACGTCCTTGAGTTCCTCTGGTGGCAGTTCGTAGAGGTCCTTGTCAATCGGCTTGCCAGGCTCGATACGGTTCTTGATGCCGTCGAGACCAGCCATCATTGCGGCGGTGAAAGCCAAGTACGGGTTGCCCGACGGGTCCGGAGCGCGGAACTCGATGCGCTTGGCCTTCGGGTTTGCGCCGGTAATTGGGATTCGGATGGCGGCCGAGCGGTTCTCCTGGCTGTAGACCAAGTTGACGGGGGCCTCGAATCCCGGAAACAGACGGTGGTAGCTGTTCATTGTCGGGTTGGTGAAAGCCAGGACTGCACCAGCGTGCTTCAGGATGCCGCCAATGTAGTAGCGCGCCATGTCCGACAGCCTGCGCCATTGAAGCGGCCACCGAGGTAAGCGGGCATTGCCATGAAACGACGGTCAGGGCCATTTGCCGGCATACCTTCATGGACGGGGTTATCCGGGAAGTTGATCTGGGCACCGTGGGAGTTAGCGGAAGAGCCGGCCATGCGGTAGTCGCCGTCAGCCAGCAGAATCAGGGTTTCTTCCATGGTCTCAACACACTTGGCGAAATCCGTGACACCAGCTTCAACCATGTCAGGTTCGCTGAGGTAGAGAAAATCAATGCGAGTTGAGTTTTCTGGGTCGGCAGCGTTTTCGTTAGTCAAGAATGCTCAAATCATTCTTAATGTTCATCGGCCACCATTTGCGGCGGCTGTGCTTAAGAAATTCCAGATGCATGCTCTCCAGAATCAATCAAATGCCTCGGTGTGGGCTCTCGAGTCGCCATTTCCGAGGGTATGTCGTACCACCATATGGAAAAACCACAGCGTAGGGGGCGTTTACGCAGTCTTCAGCACGCCATTTCCGCTTTACGACGGTCACAGCGACGGAGCCCAATTTCCGTCAATTAGTTGCCCGTAATAACTACTTCGACATGCACAATTGATACTTATTGAGAACGACTACCGATGAGTGATTTATCCTCCCATGCATCGATGTTTATGAACTTTGTCACATGTCATTAATCTGCGACACATTTCTGGTTCAACGGGCGTGATTGCCAGGCATCCTACCTTCGCAGCATGCCCCATCCACCCTTGGTGGCCCCGCCCCGCATCCGTCCCTCGTGTTGTCCCCAGCGCCGCCCTCGCACTTATGGCCAATTTTCTGGCACCTATCGATGATTTTCCTTCACTTGTCGACGATTTTTCGTCACTTATCGACGGCTGTCCGGCTCTTGTGCGCACGGTTTCCTCCCCACCCTGTCACTTGTCGATGCGCTGTTCACATATGGCCACGCTATGGCGCATCGACAAGTGAATATTGCATCGATAAGTCTGGGGAGGAGAGCGTGCGACTCTACTCGTGCAGGAGGCGCGGCCCTTTTGTAGTGGTGCATGGCTCTATTCAGGGAAGTGGCCCGGAACTGCGCACAAATTCGTGCTCACATACGCGTGCGTATGCAGGCCCAGGCACCCGCAGCCAGCATGGCCGCAACGAAAAACCGCCTGGCCACATTTACTGTGGTCAGGCGGCATCTACCAAGCTCGTTGAGCGACCATGAGGAGCAATGGGGGGGGGGCTGCTCGCTATGGCCGTCGTGAAGCGAAAACTCTAGCAGTCGTAGTACATTTCGTATTCCTGCGGAGTCGGGCGAAGGCGAACCGGCTCGATCTCGTTTTCGTACTTGTAGTCGATGTAGGTCTGGATGAGGTCCTCGGTGAAGACATCGCCCTCGAGCAGGAACTCGTGGTCGTTGCGCAGAGCCTCGAGCGCGGCCTCGAGAGAGGTTGGAGCCTGCGGGATGTCGGCGGCTTCCTCCGGCGGGAGCTCGTAAAGGTCCTTGTCGACCGGAGCGTGCGGCTCGATGCGGTTCTTCACGCCGTCCAGTCCGGCCATCATCATGGCGGCGAAACCAAGATACGGGTTGCCCGACGGATCCGGGGCGCGGAACTCGATGCGCTTTGCCTTCGGGTTGGAGCCAGTGATCGGAATGCGAACAGCGGCAGAGCGATTGCGCTGCGAGTAGACCAGGTTAATCGGAGCCTCGAAGCCCTTGACCAGGCGGTGGTAGGAGTTCAGGGTCGGGTTGGTGAAGGCCAGTACCGCACCTGCGTGGTGCAGGATGCCGCCGATGTACCAGCGAGCAATGTCCGACAGGCCTGCGTAACCGGCCTCATCGTGGAACAGCGGCTTGCCGTCCTTCCATAGCGACTGGTGAGCGTGCATGCCCGAGCCGTTGTCGCCAGCCAGCGGCTTCGGCATAAAGGTGACGGACTTGCCCTCTTCCCAGGCGGTGTTCTTGATGATGTACTTGAAGGTCTGCAGGTCGTCTGCAGCGTGCAACATCGTGTTGAACTTGTAGTTGATCTCCTGCTGGCCACCAGTGCCGACCTCGTGGTGGGCGCGCTCCAGGTCGAAGCCGGCATCAGCGAGCTTCAGGCACATCTTGTCGCGCAGGTCCTGGTAGTGGTCGTACGGAGCGGTAGGGAAGTAGCCGCCCTTCAGGCGAGTCTTGTAACCCAGGTTTGCAGAGCCGTCCAGGTTCTGGTCCTTACCGCGGTTCCACCAACCTTCGATGGAATCAACTTCGTAGAAGCCGCGGTTGGTGTCGGTCTCGAACTTGACGTTGTCGAAGATGTAAAACTCCGCCTCGGCGCCGAAGAAGCAGGTGTCGGCGATGCCGGTGGAGATGAGGTATTCCTCCGCCTTCTTGGCGACGTTACGCGGGTCGCGGGAGAACGGCTCGAGGGTAAACGGATCGTGGACGAAGAATTTGACGTTCAGGGTCTTCGCCTTGCGGAACGGGTCAATGC
The DNA here is from genome assembly GCF_001838215.1 of Corynebacterium sp. HMSC061H03. Lineage (NCBI taxonomy): Bacteria > Bacillati > Actinomycetota > Actinomycetes > Mycobacteriales > Corynebacteriaceae > Corynebacterium > Corynebacterium sp. HMSC061H03. The sequence continues at coordinate 214,634 of NZ_KV836075.1, read as the reverse complement.
GCGCGGTGCTCAGGTCGGGCAGCAGAGCCATGTCGGACTCGTCGATGGAAGTGAAACCACGAATCGAGGAACCGTCGAATGCCAGGCCTTCGGCCATCGCGTCCTCGTCAAATGCGGATGCCGGGATGGTGAAGTGCTGCTCGATGCCGGGAACATCCGTGAAGCGGACGTCTACGAACTCGACGCCCTCTTCCTTGATATATGCGACTACTTCCTCGGGAGTTTTGAAGGACATGTGCGGTCTCCTTAGTTGGCCTTGTTTAGTACACAGCAGGGAATTCTTGCACGATGTTTCGTGCACCTGCCGCGCTGTCAAGGACTGGCCGGTTGACGCCTTTAAGCTTAACGAACCACGCATTCATTCTGGAATTAGAACCACGAATTTCTGACACGGCGCGTGAGGAATTCACCAATGCGGAATGGGTTACGCAAATAGGGAGCGGGTTATCTGTTTGTGGAAACTCGGCAATACCCTGCGCATTCGCGTCACACATGCTTTACGACGATCCTTTAGCTCCCATGCTGATAAGAAAATGGAAAAGGCGACGCAACATCGCCCCCGGATTACCCCCGCGTAGGCTGAGTGGCTGTCCCAGCCCGTGATTTGATAGCCGGATTACTGCATTAGACTATGAATCCATGGAAGAAAAGCACAGTTGGCTAGATGGCCCTCAGATTCCGGGAGAGTTCGATAATCCGGACAAACTCTCGGACTATCCCGGCCAGGCGTTGGGTCTTGCCCCCGATGGCCCAGGCTCGCAAGCGACGCTGATGCGTCGCGTCGGCGGCATTCTCATTGACTGGATCATTTCCCTGATGATTGCCGGCGCTTTTTCGATGTTCTTCGGCCCGAGCGAGGAGCAAATTGACCAGTTCGGAGATTCGTTTATCGCCTGGCAGTCATTCCTTGCGACCTATACGCCAGTTGTCTTCCTCATTATTGGCACGGTGTCGGTTTGGCTGTTCGCCCGCACTCCGGGGCAGTGGATGATGAAGATGGGCGTCGCTCGCGTGGACAAGCCCGGCGAGCGAGTCGGCTTTGTTCGTGCCTTCTTCCGCAGCTTGCTTACTCTTTTCCTACTGCCGCCAGCAATCACCGACTCGGATATGCGCGGCATGCACGACCGCGCCACTGGCACGGCAGTTATTTTGGGGTAGCGCTGTTTGGGTTAGCGCTATAGCACCAACACGACCAGGACTTGGGCGAGAATGATCTTCATGATCATGGCCATCGGATACACCGTTGTGTATCCCATTGCCGGCAACTCGTTCTTGGCCTGGTCGTTGACGTATGAGAGCACTGCCGGGTGAGTCTGCAAGCCCGAGAGGATACCCGCAGTTTGACCGAACGGAATCTTCAGCACGCGGTGACCGACAATGAGGGTCAACAGTGCGGAGCTAAAGGCGATGATGGCGGCAAGGCCCAGAACTGTCAGTGATGCCGGGTCAGACAACGCAGCCTGGAATCCCTTACCAGCAGTAGTGCCGATACCAGCCAGGAACAGTGCCAGACCCATGGTGCGGAACGCCAGGTTGGCCGAGTAGGGGATAGGCCAAACCAACGGGCCAGTGCGACCAACAGCACCCAGAATCAGCGCCACAACCAGTGGACCACCAGCGGATCCCAGGGCTAGCGAGCTGCCGCCCGGAAGCGGAATCTTGATGAGACCGACCAATACACCCAGCGTAAGCCCAAGGGTGAGAGGCAAGAGGTTGACGTCGGAAAGCTTCTTGTAAGAGTCGCCGAAGAACTTTGTTGCGTCCTTGATTTTCTCTGGTGGTGCAACCACGCGGACGCGGTCGCCAAGCTCGAGGCGCATGTTTGGTTCCGCGACGATGTCGTGGTCGCCGCGGCGAATACGCGTAATGATCATGCCGTCCATGCGAGTCTGAAGCTCCGCAATGGGTACGCCCACCACGTCAGATGCGGAGACGAAGATGCGACGGAAGTCCAGGCGACCGTCGTGTGTCGGATCACCTGGCATAAGCTCGCCAATGTACTCGGCGGCACGAGCAATTTCTTCCTCTGTACCGACGACGGAAATAATATCGCCGACGGAGACAGTGTCACCCGGAGATGGAATGTAGAGGTGGCCCTTATACTCGATGCGTGAAACCGTGATGTCCAAACCGAACTTCGACGGAAGGTCAGTGATGGACGGCAGGTCGTCCTTGAGGACCTTGATGTCCCGAGTATGCAGCGGAAGCGCGGCGACACCTGCGTCAATAGCTTCCTGGTCGTGATCGACGCGGAAGACCTTCGACATAATACCGATTGAGGCAATCACTGCCAGCACGCCGATTGGGTAGGCCAGGGAGTAACCAATCACCGGCATATCGTGGGCAGCGGCCAGCTCGCCCTTATCCGAAATGAGGCTAGGAAGAGCATCGACGATTGCTGCCATAGCCGGGGTGTTGGTCAGGGCGCCTGTGAAGGCACCTGCGCCCTCCACCGGGTCGATAGGCAAAAACTTGATTAGCAAGAAAGACTCGATAGTGACAACTGCGAGCACACCAATGCCGAATAAGTTGTGCTTGATACCGCGTGAGCGTAACGAGCTGAAGAATTCGGGGCCCGCCTCCAACCCGATGGTGTAGACGAATAATGCCAGGCCCACGATGTAAATCAGCGGGGAGATTTGAATTTCCGGCTCAATGGTCGCGAGGATAAGGCCGACGAAGAGGACGGCAGCCACGCCAAGCTTGAAGCCGAAGATCTTGATCTGGCCAATTGCCAGGCCAAGAAACAAAATCACTAGAAGCGCTAAGAGTTCATTTTCAGCCAAGAGTTGCACATATCCCATGGTGGCACAACTAGCAGTAATCTTCATTAAGCATTGTTTTCAGCAAGGATATAACCTTTGCTGACGGCGTGATAAGTGAGAGTAATCACTTCAACAAGACATCAATAACTGTGTTTGAAGTCGTGGTTTTGGACTTCGTTTTAAAGCTTTAGAGCAGAAAAAAGGGGCCCGAAAGCCCCTTTTTTCTGCTTCAACCTAGGTTGTCCCTCGTCGGGTTGCCCGAGCAACTGGCTCTGGTGAAACCTAGCTAAGCCTCTAGTGCTTCTTGCCGCGGTTTGCCGCACGGCGCGCACGACGGTTCATGCCGGCCTGTGGGTTAGCGCCCTTCGGCATTGGACCCTTGGGCATGTTCGCGCGCGCATCGCGAATACGGTCCATCGACTGGATGCGCTCATTCAGAGCGTTGGCCTGATCCTTATTCAGGTTGCGCGGCAAACGCATGAGTTCGCGCTGCAGCTTCTTCGGCGGGACCTGGCCCTCGTCGCTACCAGCAATCATGTCGTAAATCGGAGCTTCGCCCGCAATGCGTGCCAGCGACTTCTTCTCACGAGCAATCATCTGCTTGACGCGGTTCGGATCACCTTCACCGACCAGCACAACACCGGCGTTACCAATAACACGGTGAATAGCATCCATGTGCTGATTAGCGACAACACCAGTCTTGACGTGCCAGACATAGCCAACGCCCTGACGCATATTGTCCAGCGTCCACGCCGCAGCGCCGGCCTGGCCTTCCGCCTCTGTGTAGAAGGACGCCTCAAGACGCTTAGAGAAGATGTACATCGCGACCATAAAGCCGATCGAGATACCAATAATCGTCAGAACCCAGGGCCAGACTCCACCAATGAGCAGACCAAGCAGTAACAGCAGGATAATTGGACCGAAGAAGCCCAGTGCCATGTAAGGCACGAGCTTGTTGTCCCGCGAGCGCTGCAGCTTAAACGCCTGCCACATCTGGCTACGAGTCTGCTTACGCTGAGCGCGCTTGGCGGCGCGGTTCGCCTTCTTCATTTCTTTCGCATCATTGGTCGCCATAATCACCAACTTTAGGGCATGCGATGTAGTTTTAGGCAATAGACCGCGCCGTAGCGCCGTTTCGCTTTACGACGGCGCTGCGGCCGTCGGCCTCTAGGAAGCCGGAATAGTCGAAGTGACTGGCGTATCCTCCGATGCGCCATAGCGGTCGAGCAGAGTCGAGGCTTCCTGAAGCGCGAGGTTGTTGTCGTTGTCGTCGGCAAGCGCGGACAGATGCGCCGGCAGTTCCTGACCGCGGTGCGCCAGTGCGCGGGCGTAGAGCCGTCCAGCGCGGTAGGAAGAGCGGACCAGCGGGCCGGACATGACGCCGGCAAAGCCCATCTCTTCAGCGGTCTTGGAGAGCTTGACGAACTCCTCCGGCTTAACCCAACGTTCAATTGGATGGTGCAGTGGAGTGGGGCGGAGGTATTGAGTAATCGTCAGAATATCGCAGCCGGCATCGTGCAAATCCTGCATAGCGGAGATGATCTCGTCATAGGTTTCGCCCATGCCCAGGATGAGGTTGGACTTGGTAACCAGTCCAGCTTCGCGAGCGCGAGTGATGAGTTCCAAGGAACGCTCGTAGCGGAATGCGGGGCGGATGCGCTTGAAGATACGAGGCACCGTCTCCACGTTGTGGGCGAAAACCTCAGGCTTGGCATCGAAGACCTGCTGTGCTGCAGATTCGTCGCCACGGAAGTCATCGACAAGGAGCTCGACTCCGGTATTCGGGTTGAGTTCGTGGATCTGGCGGCAGGTCTCAGCGTAGAGCCAGGATGCACCGTCGGGCAGATCGTCGCGGGCGACACCGGTGATAGTGGCGTAACGAAGACCCATCTCGCGGACGGATTCCGCAACACGACGCGGCTCATCCTTATCCAATGGGTCGGGCTTGGCTGAGTTAATCTGGCAGAAGTCGCAGCGGCGGGTGCACTTATCGCCGCCGATGAGGAAGGTGGCCTCGCGGTCTTCCCAACATTCGTGAATGTTCGGGCAGCCAGCCTCCTGACAGACCGTGTGCAAAGAGGCACCCGAGACACGGTTTTTCATGTCCTTGTAGCTGGGGCCCGGACGAACCTGGTTGCGAATCCACCGGGGCTTGTTCTCGATAGGGGTCTCGGCATTTCGTGCCTCGACGCGCAGTAACTTACGTCCTTCTGGCTTAACAGTCACAGTTTCATCCTACTCTTTTGTTGATGAGTACTCGAATATGCCGGTGGTGGAGTTGTGCTTCACCCGGTGTGGCAGGTCCTTCGTGGGGTCGGGCGCGGAGCCGAAGGAATGGTCGGCAACGGTCAAACGGCCTTCCAAAGCATCTTGCAAATCTGCCAGAAGCGGCTCTGTCATCTCTGACACGCTAACATTTCGGTCAAGCTCCCGGGATAGGGCGGTCACTCCAGCATCGGAGATGCCACACGGGATGATGTAGTTGTAGAACTCCATAGAGTTGTCGCAGTTCAGACTGAGTCCGTGCATGGTTACACCATGGGTCACGCGGATTCCCAGTGCCGCAATCTTTCGGTCGCTCAGTCCGTTTGATGCGGGAACCCATACCCCCGAGCGGCCATCGATGCGGCCAGCAGCCGCGATGCCGGCTCGGCGAACGGTTTGAATGAGGGCTTCTTCCAGTCTGCGGACGTAGTCCACCACATCGACCGGCTGAGCGAGCTTGATGATGGGATACATCACAAGCTGGCCCGGGCCGTGCCAGGTGATGCGGCCACCGCGGTCGACATCGACGACCGGCAACCCATTGGTAGGACGGTCCTCCGGCTGGGTGCGCTTTCCTGCTGTGTAAAGACTCGGGTGCTCAAGCACGAGAACCTGATCTGGAATTAGGTCTTTCGCACGCTTGGCAGCAAGGTCTGCCTGTAGGTGCCAGGTCTCTTCGTAGTCGACAAGGCCGAGATGTTGAATCTCGATGTCGGAGCTTGATTCCCGAATGGATTTATCTGCGCGAGTAAAAGGTTTTCTTGGGGCAGTCATGGTGGCCTATAGGATACGCCGAAATTCTGTAGGCCTCAGATTACTTGTTACTTGGATAGCGCCAAACTTACTTGGATAGCGCCAGACGTAAAAATACCCCGGTGGTCACTAGAAAGTGACCGCCGGGGTAAAAGTGGCGTGCTTTTGTGGGCTTAACCGAAGACGACGCGGAGGATGGAAACGGTGATTGCCGAGATACCTGCAGCGGCCGGAAGGGTAATAACCCAGGCCAAACCAATCGGCTTCATCAGGTTCCAGTTAGCGGCACGGTTAACGATACCGACACCGAGAACGGCACCAATCAGAATGTGGGTGGAGGAAACCGGCAGACCCAGCAGGGAAGCAATCATAACGACCACAGCAGCGGAAAGCTCTGCGGCAAAACCCGATGCTGGGTGGATCTCAGTCAGGCCGGATCCGACGGTCTTGATAACGAAGCGGCCGATAAACCACAGACCGGAGATGAGAGCGACACCCATGGTGGTCATGACTGCCAGCGGGACGCCGGACTCGGAAGAGATCTCGTTGGTACGGAGAACATCCAGAATTGCCACGAACGGGCCAAGCGCGTTAGCGATGTCGTTCGAGCCGTGGGAGAAAGCGAACGCAGCAGCGGTGAAGACCTGCATCCAGCTGAACAGCAGGAAGGTGGAACGATCCAAATCCTGACGCTTCAAAGTACGCGCGAAGATGTAAACGGCAAGCCACACTGCGGTGGCGATCATGCCCATAATCAGGAAGTTGTCCAGGCTGGAAAGCCCTAGGTGAAGGTTCTTCAGACCCTTGAACAGCATCATCGCGGAGATGACAATAGAGCCCAGGGCTGCTAGACCCGGAACCCAAGCTTCCAGCGCACGGTGAGCGCGGACATCATCAACCTTGGATTCGATGTGGACGAGCTTGCGGAAGTACTCAGACTCCAGGTCATCCGGAGTCCAGTCGTTGTCACGCATCGTCGTCGCGTCGCGAAGCATCGCGTTGGTGTACGAGATCTGATCGTGCTCAGGGAGCTTTTCGAAGTCGTCGCGGTGCTGCGCCTTGAGGTCCGCCTTTTCCTGGTGGATGGCCTGCAGCTGCTTGGAAGCCTTGTCGTTGTAGACGAGAATCGAGTTCTTAATGCCGCCGAACAGGAGGAACGCGACCAAACCGCCGAGGAGCGGAGAGAGGACCCAGGAAACGGCGATCTGACCAATCTGATCCCACTGGACCATGCTCCAGCCACCCTTGCCGGTGATGAAACCGACCGTCAGTGCGGCACCGACGATACCGCCGACGATGGAGTGGGTAGTGGAGACTGGCCAACCCATGCGGGTGGCAACGAGGAGCCACACTGCCGCGCCGAGAAGCGCGGACATCATGATGAAGGCGAACTCCATCGGGTCCAAACCGTGGATTGCGTTCAGGTCCACAATGCCGGAACGGACGGTGTCAGTAACCTCGCCACCAGCGAGGACGGCGCCCGAAACCTCAAAGACTGAAGCGACAACAAGCGCCTGCTTCATGCTCAGGGTGCCGGCACCGACTGAAGTACCGAAGGAGTTAGCAACGTCGTTACCGCCGATGTTGAACGCCATGAAGACGGCGAACGCGATGGTAATCAGAAGGATTGCCGTATTTGCCTGCGGGCCCACAAAGTCATAAGCCCAGAAGACAAAAATTACGATGTTGATTGCGAGAAGCCCGCCGAAGAAGAGGTGCCACCACTTATCTGAGGAGCTCGATTGCTCAGATGATGTGGTCCCGGTCGACGAACTAGTATTCGCTGGAGCCGAGGACATGCTCCACCTTTCTAAGTTACGTACAGAGAGCAAAAATAGGCACGCCAAAGAAGCCTGCTGTCTAATGATTTCTTAGATTGGTAAAGGCTAATTGCTAACTAGGTGACGGCGAGGTTAACAAATAATGAATTTAATTATCGCTATCTTCAGCTCTCGTCGGTGTAGCTGAAAGCGATAGCCGGAACTGTGTGCGGGGGTGTGTGGTGTTCTCGCATTTCGGCAGGACAAAAAGTATGCGCATTTGCTACTTGCAGCTTTGCTTTCGGTTCGACCCTCCCGCTGTCTGCTAATGGCTTAACGGCGCAATAACAGCACGTTAATTCTTTGTGTCGATGGAGCCTTTGCTAGCTATGTGTGGCTACGTGAAATCTGAGCACTAGCCAAGAATAGGGGGCCTGCGCATTTGAAGGAATCGCTGATTAGGTTCAACTGCGGGACGAATGCGGCAAAAGAAATACCCGCGTCAGCCGCAAAGTGCGACTAACGCGGGCAGGGAAGAGGTAGAACCTCCTGCTAGCAAGCCAGCTAGCTTCCCGCGGCGCTACTACCCCAGGACGGGAGCAAGCTGCTTAGAGCTGCAAATCCGATTCGAAGTTAGCAACCTCGAGGCGATCAACAACGGTCGTCATGAAGCGACCTGCATCAGCGCCGTCAATCAGGCGGTGATCGTAGGTAATTGGCAGGAAGACCATGGCGCGAATACCAATGGCATCTGCCTCATTCTCGGTGACGACTACTGCGCGCTTCTTAATCGCGCCGGTGCCGACCATTGCGGCCTGCGGCGGAACCAGAATCGGAGTGTCGGTCAGAGCGCCCTCGGAGCCGATGTTGGTAATGGTGAAGGTGCCGCCGGACAGGTCGTTCGGGGTCAGCTTGTTGTTGCGAGCGCGGTCTGCGATGTCCGCAATAGCAGCAGCCAGCTCCGGCAGGGACATATCCTGAGCGTTGTGGATGACCGGGGAGAGCAAACCACGCTCGGTATCGACAGCGATACCCAGGTTGACCTGCTCGTGGTAGGTAATCTCCTTGGTCTCTTCGTTCCAGGAAGCGTTGACGTTCGGGTGGCTGACCAGAGCCTCAACGATTGCCTTTGCAAAGAATGGCAGGAAGGTCAGCTTTGCGCCGTGCTTCTTCTCGAACTCAGCCTTCTTAGTAGCGCGCAAATCCCAGATGGCAGTCATATCGGCCTCGTGGACCTGGGTCAGCTGTGCGGAAGTCTGCAGAGACTCGAGGGTCTTGGCAGCGGTGATCTCGCGGATGCGGTTGACACGCTGGGTGGTGCCGCGCAGCTCAGCGAGCTCAGGGCGAACGCCCTTGGTGGACCAGTTGGAGCCGGACTCAGCAGTAGTCTCCTGGCCGCCCTCGGCAGCGCGCAGAACATCCTGCTTACGAATGCGGCCGCCGATTCCAGAGCCCTCGACCTTAGTCAGGTCAACGCCGTGCTTGTCAGCCAGCTTGCGGACCAGCGGGGTGACGTAAGGAACGTCCTTGTTAGCGGAAGGCTTGGATTCAGCCTTCGGAGCCTCAGCCTTCGGAGTCTCCTTCTTCGGCTCTTCCTTCTTCGGCTCCGGCTTGGACTCTGCCTTCGGCTCTTCCTTCTTCGGCTCAGGCTTGGATTCAGCCTTTGGAGCTTCCTTCTTCGGTGCAGCCTTCTTTGGCTGGCCACTGCCAACGCGAGCGATGACCTCGCCGACGTCAACGGTGTCGTCTTCGTCGTAGAGGACCTCGAGCAGGGTGCCTGCGACCGGGGAAGGAATTTCGGTGTCGACCTTGTCGGTGGAAACCTCGAGCAACGGTTCGTCGACCTCGACGGTGTCGCCGACCTTCTTCAGCCAGGTGGTGATGGTGCCTTCGGTGACGGATTCGCCGAGCTCCGGCATCTCAACGTCAGTAGCGTCGCCAGCGTCAACGTCAGTGGAGTCTTCCTCAGTCTCCTCGTTAGCCTTTACTGGCTCCTCGTCCTTCTCGACTGCGGCAGATGCCTCCTCGGCCTCTTCCTTGGCGGCCGGAGCAGCGTCTGCATCGCCAACGCGAGCGATGACTTCGCCGACGTCAACGGTGTCGTCTTCGTCGTAGAGGACCTCGAGCAGGGTGCCTGCGACCGGGGAAGGAATTTCGGTGTCGACCTTGTCGGTGGAAACCTCGAGCAACGGTTCGTCGACCTCGACGGTGTCGCCGACCTTCTTCAGCCAAGTGGTAATCGTGCCTTCGGTGACGGACTCGCCGAGCTCCGGCATCTCAACATCAGTAGCGGAACCGGAGGCAGCCTTCGGTGCTTCCTTCTTTGGCTCTTCAGCGTCTTCCTTCGGAGCCTCTTCCTCGGTCTCCTCAGCGGAATCGTCAGTGCCTTCCGGCTCTTCGCCCGGCTCGCCGACCTTTGCGATGACCTCGCCAACATCGACGGTGTCGTCTTCTTCAAAGAGAATCTCGGTGAGAACACCGGCGACCGGAGATGGAATTTCGGTGTCGACCTTGTCGGTGGAAAC
>NZ_KV836075.1:0-204466 GCF_001838215.1 Corynebacterium sp. HMSC061H03 | reverse complement strand
ACGGTGTCGCCGACCTTCTTCAGCCAGGTGGTAATGGTGCCTTCGGTAACTGATTCACCGAGCTCCGGCATCTCAATAGAGGTCGCCATGTTTGTGCACTCCTCGAAAAGTTAAGAAATCTCGTTTTAAGACGGTTATTACAAATTAGCTTACAGGTTGAAAACTCTGCTTGCCCCGTGGGCTGCGCCCGCTTTCGACTGGTGCTTGGAATAGCTCATTCCAGCCATGATTCCAGCCGGGCGGGACGCAGTCGGATGACCGGCTACTTCGTTGCCAAATCCTCAATCACAGAGAACATCGTCCGAACCGGAACACCAGTGCCCCGCTTCGGGGTATAACCATACTCCCCGGTGGTGTTGAAGGCCGGACCGGCAACGTCGATGTGAACCCATTCAACATCCTCGCCAACGAATTCGCGCAGGTATGCAGCTGCAACGCTCATGCCACCAAAGCGAGAGTTCGTGACATTCCGCAGGTCAGCTACCGGCGACTTCAGGGCCTCTGCTAGCTCAACTGGAATCGGCATTGCCCAACCATTTTCACCAATGCTCTGAGACAGCTCTGCAACACGGTCACGGAACTCGTCGTTACCCAGGATGCCCGGGGTACGCTCGCCAAGAGCGACTAGCTGCGCACCGGTCAGGGTAGCGGTGTCAATCAGGTGAGTCGGCTTGTCTTCGCAGGCGCGGACAATGGCGTCTGCGAGTACGAGGCGGCCCTCAGCGTCGGTATTCAGAATCTCAATGGTCTTACCGCCGTACTGCGTAATGACATCGCCCGGACGGTACGCCTTACCACCCGGCATGTTCTCCGCCATTGGAACAGTTGCGGTCACCGGGGTGGATACGCCTAGGCGAGCAGCCAGGACGACTGTGGCAATAACAGCCGCAGCGCCGCCCATATCGGAGATCATGTTCTCCATGCTGGCGCCCGGCTTCAGCGAAATACCGCCGGTATCAAAGGTGATGCCCTTACCGACCAGTCCCAGCGAATTCTCTGCCGACTCATCGCCCTTCCAAATCAGGCGCACCAGGCGCGGCCCGCGCGAGGATCCACCACCCACGGCATTGAGGCCTCCGAAACCGCCGGCGCGCAGAGCGTCGTCGTCAAGCACCTCGACCTCGAGCCCCGCGTCACGGCCTAGCGCTGCAGCAGCGTCAGCAAACGTCTCGGGGTAGAGGTGCGACGATGCTGTATTGACGAAGTCACGCGCGGTGGCAACGGCATCCACAATCGCTGCAGCGCGCTTTACGACGTCGTCATCAGCGCCCAACACAACCACCTTCTGGGTGGCCTCGTTGCTTTCTTCGTCGCTCTTCTGACCGGAGTAAGCGTAAGCGCCCAGCGCAAAGCCCTCGGCTGCAGCCTGCGGATCGATGGCGCCGAGAGTGTTAAAGACCACCTTGGCCTTGGTCATACGGCGCGCAGCGGCGCCGCAGGCACGGCGGATGTCCTCGGCATCCAGATCCTCAGAACCCACGCCAACGCCCGTGACACTGTCGACATCCAGGCCAGCAGGAGCCGGGATGGTGGTCACGGACTCGGCCTTAGCGCTGGCGGAGACTGCCTCAAAGGAGGCGAGCAGCTGCTCTGCAACCGAACCGATGGCCTCGGGTGCGACCAGCTCGAGGCCATCCTCGCCGTCGATAAGCGCGACGAGAACCGCGTCGGCGTCCGCGGGCAGAGAGTTGTCGGCAGCGATGACCACGCGAGTGCCGATAGCCGGCAGGTAATTGGACAAAACAGCGGCGTTGCGAGAGGCGCCGAGCTGTGCCGAATCATTGTTAGCGGGGACTGACATGTAGTTGCATCTCCTTGTAGTCGTACTATGTGGTACACCACCGTATCCCTATTTGCCGGTTCGTGTCCTTCACCCCTGGACAGCGGACTGACGAGCCAGCGCCACGACTATTGGAATGTACCCGCGCCTAGTGCCCGCGACGCTGACATTGCCCTGACTAACACGGTCTTTCGGGGGCGAGTATTGATACGACTCGATCCTCGACGGTTTAGGATGAAAGACATGTCTGCTTTGGAATTTGCAATCGAACGTAACCCGAATCCACTCTCTGATGCCGAGCGCGAGGAGATTTTGGCCAACCCTGGTTTCGGTAAGCACTTCACCGACCACATGGTCCGAATTGACTGGACTGCAGACAAAGGCTGGCATGGCGCCAAGCTGCAGGCATACGGTTCGATTGAAATGCAGCCGTCTTCTTCGGTCCTGCATTACGGGCAGTCGATTTTTGAGGGACTGAAGGCGTATCGCATGCCGGATGGTTCCATTGTTACTTTCCGCCCGGAGCAGAACGCTCGTCGCTTCCAGCGCTCCGCTGACCGCATTGCAATGCCGCAGCTGCCGGAGGAGACCTTCCTCGAGGCAATCCGCCTGCTGGTTGAAGCCGATGCAGCATGGGTGCCGCCAGCTGGTGGCGAAGAATCCCTGTACCTGCGTCCAATCATGTTCTCCACCGAGAGCACCCTGGGCGTGCACCCGTCGAACTCTTACACCTTCCTGCTCATCGCTTCACCTGCCGGCGCGTACTTCTCCGGTGGCATTAACCCGGTGACCGTGTGGATCTCCCACGAGTACGTGCGTGCCGCGCCGGGCGGCACCGGTGCTGCGAAGTTCGCAGGTAACTATGCAGCTTCGCTGGCGGCTCAGCAGCAGGCAGAGGAAAAGGGCTGCGACCAGGTTGTGTGGCTGGACGCTGTCGAGCGCAAGTACATCGAGGAGATGGGCGGCATGAACCTGGCGTTTATCTACCCGGATGAGAATGCTGACGCTGGTGTTCGGCTGGTGACTCCAGAGCTGTCTGGTTCGCTGCTGCCGGGCATTACTCGGGCATCGCTGCTGCAGGCTGCTCAGGATCTGGGCATGAATGTCGAGGAGCGTCGCATTTCCACCGAGGAATGGAAGAATGATGCCACCTCCGGTGTTATGAGCGAGGCATTCGCCTGCGGTACCGCTGCAGTCATCACCCCGGTCGGTTTTGTGAAGTCCGCTGAGGGCGAGTTCGAGATCAACGGCGGCGAGACCGGTGAGTGGACTATGAAGCTGCGCGAGCGCCTGACCGGTATCCAACACGGCGAGGTTGAGGATACCCACGGTTGGATTTACAAGCTCGTTGAGGCTTAGTTTCGGCGTAGGTCGGCTAAGAAAAATTTAATAGTGGTTACTAGAATTAGTACTTTCGCAGCCCCTGTTTAGTATTCGCTGGTCAGGGGCTGCGTTTTTGCTTTGCTGGCTCCCCAACGGCTGTGCGATTTTCTCATGGTTCATGAATTGTTCAGACGGCATTTGTTTAGCCGTTAAAAACACCTCTAGCGTGACCGGGGTCACTGTGAAAAACTACCAACACGATTGATTTTTGTAGTTGGGAAAACAGTTTGAGGCGCTGTGATGGTGGTAGTTCAAGACTTTTTTAAAGATAGTTTTTCGTCAAGTAGTTCAAAGCGCCTAAGGGTAACCATCGTTGTCACTCTGTTGTTGGCTGCGTGGACGATTGGGTTTAGTGCGATTCCGGCTCCGGTGGCGGCAGCCCAAGATTCGCCTTCGCCGTCCGGGGTGGAACAGCCCGCTCCTACGGGCGAAGGGGGTACGGGCGAAGCAAAAGCAGAGCTGATCATGGATCTGTCTGGTTCGATGCTTGCCGACGACGCCGGAGGCACCCGCCTCGATGCGGCAAAGCGCGCATCCACGGAGCTGATTGACTCCCTCCCGGATGATGCGCTGCTTGGCATGCTGGTTTATGGCCAGCGCGAATCCAGTGATGAATCCAACCGCGAACGTGGTTGCCAGGACATCGAGGTGCTGTCGCCTGTCCAAAAGGTCGACAAAGAAGGCCTGAAGAGCAGGATTGCCGGGTTGGAAGCTCAGGGCTACACGCCGATCGGCAATGCACTGCGTAAGGCGGCGGATGAGCTTGGCCCAGACGGTGAGCGGTCAATTATTTTGGTCTCTGACGGTATCGACACCTGCGCGCCGCCACCGGTGTGTGAGGTTGCGAAGGAACTGGCAGGGCAGGGTGTTGGCCTGACGATTCACACAGTGGGCTTCAAGGTCGATGAAGAAGCTCGCGCTGAGCTGGAGTGTGTTGCGCAGGTATCCGGTGGACAGAGCATGACTGCGGACGATGCTACCCAGCTTGCAGACCACATGAAGTTCTTGACTCAGCGGTCAGTGCAGGGCTACGAAACCACGGGTACTCCTTTCGAGTTCTCCGAGACTAAGGAAGGCGCGAAATGGCTCGGCGAGGGCAAGTACCAGACGACGCTGGTGCCAGAGGTTGCCCAGCACGATCGCACCCCGCTCTACTACCGAATCGCAGTGCCGAAGGGACACAACGCGATTGTTACCTCAAAGGTGTTAGCGAATATCGATGCTGAGGGTAAGGGCCAGCAGGATGTCCGAACTGAAGTTGACGAAATCATCAATGAAACTGGCGGAAAATGCCAGGACGACGGTCGTATGGGGTCGCTGACTGGCGCCGAAGCTAGTGCCGATTCGTGGACTCCAACTTCGGCTGATGCAAGCATTCTTGCATGGGATAGTGACCGCATCGAATCCAGTTGCGATCAAACCAAGTGGCTCGTCGCAAATAACGTGTGGGTCTATGACGGTGATTCAGTAGCGGACTATCGTGATGAACCGGTGAAGGTCGAGGTTAGCGTCCAGTTTGAGCCAGTCCTGAAGAAGCAGGATGCTGACAAGCTAAATGAAGGACGGTCTTCCTCGACTGGGGACAAAGCCTACAAAAAGGCCACTTTTGGAGAGGCCAAGACCGTAAACGGTGGCAATAACGCAGCCCAAGCGCCGGAAGTTAAATCTGGGGATACCATCTCTGACACAATCGTGCCCGGTGAACAGAAGTTCTACAAGATCCCTGTCGAGTGGGGTCAGCGACCAGTGATTGCTGCCCGCACTGGAAATTCGGAGCGCGATAATGCCGATTCCATGGGAGTTGCGCTGTTGAATCCATTCGAGGTTTCCGTGGCGGATGGAACAATGCACTTTTATCAGGATTCCGAGGACCTGAACTTGTCAACAGATCGTCCGGTCGAATACAACAACCGAGAATCTAATGTTGGAGGACGACCTGTAGCCAACGCCGGCTACTACTACGCGACTGTCCGAATGGCTAACTACCGCCCGGATGAAGAGGTCAGTGGCATCGATCAGCCGTTCCAGCTCGCATTCCTCCTGGACAACAAGCCAACTAAGGGGCCTGACTGGCGACCGACTGACAAGAACGGCCCGACTCCATCCGATAAGCCGATTCTGGCCAAGGGAGAGTCGGAGCAGGAAACGTCAAAGGACTCGTCAGAAGATGCGTCGAATGAATCTGACTCCTCGGATACGGATTCTCAGGCATCCGCATCCTCGTCGGACATGGAAGATGAGGGCATGAGCCCGTTGGTCATTGGCACCGTTGTAGCAGTGGTCGCCGTGTTTATCGGCATTGCCGGCGCAATCGTCTACCAGAACAAGAAGCGCAAGGAGTAGACAAACCGTAAGATCAGGAAGTTCCTGAGCAGGGGGGGCAGGGTGGGGAAGGCAGCAAAATTGTGTCCGCTTGGCGTATCGCTGGTGGGCACATTTTTTGCTGCGTAGCCACGAAAACTGACAACTCCAAGAACTATGGGCTGCAGATGTGAAACTGTGTGAGTTTATGACACTTTCAGGCCATTTTTCGGACCATTTTTGACATAAACGCAGTCAGTAACTCGCATTGGCCCGCCGTCGCTAACATAACCGCAGTCACTAGCCCCACTGAACCCAAACCCCACTGAACCCAAACCCCACTGAACTCAAACCTGGGAGTGTCACCCCAACAAAGAAAAGCGCGTCCCGTGCATCGCTGCGGCGGGACGCGCTTTTTTAATTAGCTGGGAGGCTAGAAGGTGTGCTCGTTCTTGGCGCCCCGGCAAACGGTCGGCGCAAAACAATTTGGGCGAGCCCCGAAACGAGCCTCCTGTACTCCGCCTTCCCGGCGGTGTGCCCTCAGAATACGTCCGCGTCAAAGCGACCGTCAATAGTTCTTTTTAAAGAAAACCCCAACGGGGGCAATGCGCGCATTTTCCCTGCTAGAACCCTATGGCAAGTGCCACGGCACAGACAGCGCACGTTATCTCAATGACTGCACCAAACACGTCGCCGTTGACTCCGCCAAACCTCTTCACGCAATGCCGCGTCAGCAGCAGTGTAACGCCAAAGCTCAGTGCACAACCGACTACGCCCACGAGCCCAACCACCCAGCCCGACACAGCGAGCAGCAGTATCCACCAGCAGGTCACCGTGACTGTGGACTGAGTACCGGCAGTCAGAGAGCCGAAGCCGCTGTTCGAAAAAGGCGGAAAGCCGCGCCAGCAGGCAGTCGTTGCTGCCGCGCGAGAGGCTACAAAAGGCAAGCACAGCGCAACCACGCCAGGCCACATCTGACCGGCAGACCACTGCGACAGCACACTAGCCACAATCACGGCAAAAGCAGTCGTCGTCGTCAACATCGTCAGCACGATGGAGCCCACGCCCATTGGGCCGGTGCTCGGATCGCGCAGCACCTCCCGCGCCCCCTCCGGCGGCTTATACGAGCCGAGGGCATCCGCCACATCCGCCAGCCCATCCAGGTGCATCGCGCGGGTCAACATCTGTGCCGCCACCATAATCAGGGCGCCGCCGAGGATCGGGGTGACGTCGTAAAGCGTGGGCGTGCGTGACGACGACGTTGCGAACAGCGCCGCCGTGATGAGAACTGCACCCGCGGCAGGAACGAGCCCAGCTACTGGCAGTGCGGCGATGGCGCGACGGCCGGTGATGCGGTCGAACACGCTCGCGCCTTTGAAGGGCAGGATGGTGAGCCAGGACAGGGCAGTGGTGATGGCCTCAGCGACGGCATTGCCGTGAGCAGAGGGATCGCCGTCGAGGTTGTCCTGGCGAGACGGGCCGGCTTTGTCGGACAAGTCGATTAGTCCTTGGTGCTTACGCCTGCGTCGGCGAAAGTAGCCATGTTGCGCAGGACCGATACGCCGGACTTGACCAGCGGTAGGGCAGCGACGGCGCCGGAGCCTTCGCCAAGACGCATCCCGTATTCGAGAAGTGGTTCCTTATCCAGGTGTCGAAGGGCAAGCGCGTGCGCGGGCTCTGCCGATTTGTGGCCGGCGACCCACCAATCGCGGGCACCCGGAGCGAGCTGGTCAGCTAGCAGAGCGGCGGATGTGACAACCACTCCGTCCAAAATCACAGGAGTGCGACGAACCGCTGCTTGCGCCAAGAACGCGGCCATCACGGTCATATCCGGCGAGGAAATACGACGGAGCACCTCAACCGGGTCATTGCGCAGGCGACGCACGCGGAACATGGCATCGCGTACGGCAGCGACCTTGAGCTTCCACCCCTCGTCATCAATGCCAGTGCCTCGGCCGACGACGACCACCGGTTCGGAGTTGGTCACGGCACCAATCAGCGCCGCGGCTGGAGTGGTGTTTCCGATGCCCAGGTCGCCGGCAATGAGCAGGTCAGCGCCTTCATCAACGGCGGCGTCGGCAATCGCGATGCCCGTGCGGATGGCCTTATCGACCTCCTCCTCGCTCATCGCATCCTCGCGGTCGATAGAACCACAGCTGCGACGGATACGGTATGGCCCTTCGGCATCGTGGTCGAGGGAAATGTCCACACCGGTAACAGTGGCTCCCGCGATGTCAGCGATAGCGTTCACGCCGGCACCCTTTGCCTCGATATTGGCAAGCATCTGGATAGACACCTCGGACGGGTACGCGGACACCCCGCCCTGGGCAACACCGTGGTCACCAGCGAAGACATAAACACGACAATCGTCCAGGTCACGCGGAGGGCATTCTCCCTGACACGCCGAAATCCAAATGCCGAGTTCTTCCAACCGGCCAAGTGAGCCTGCGGGCTTAGTCAACTGCTCATGGCGCGCGCGGGCGGCCTGTTCAGTCTCTTCGTCAGGGCGTGCTACCGGTCCAAAATAATCCGCGTTCATACTCTCAAACGCTACCCGAAAACGATTTGTCTACCGACCATTGGTGCACAGTTATTCGCATTGCTAGGCAGACCGTCATAGGGGAAGCGGCGTGGCGTGAATCTAGCTCGCCGCCTTGACTTCCATGGGGCAGCCAGCCACAACTAGGACAACACGATCACAGATAGCTGCAAGCTGCTGGTTGAGAAGGCCAATCTCATCACGGAAAAGCCGCCCTGAGCGGTGTTCGGGAATGACACCGAAGCCCACTTCGGGCGACACAATGAACAGGTCGGAATCTGCGGGGAAGTTGCGCACGGCGTCGACAAGCGAGTGCGTCCACGGCGCGACGCTACCCCTCGGCGCCTCCCACAGCCCCTGCGCATCGATGATGTGCGTCAGCCAGGTGCCGACATCGTCCAGCAGCATGCGCCGCTCCGGCGACGCGAGAGCTTCCACCGCATCGACGTCATCAACCGTGTGCCAGGCCACTCCGTGCTCTTTTGCCTGTGCTTGACGACGAATGCGGTGCTCCTCGACCCTGGAGTGAAAATCGCTATCACCGGGCCAGGGCCGTGCTGTTGCGATGTAGTGCAACACCGTTGAGGCTGCAGCATCTGAGGCATCGCCGGTTGAGGCTGCGGCGGTGGCCAGCAGCTCGTGCTCAGCCCATGAGGACTTGCCTGAGCGGGCGCCACCGAGAACCAAAGTGCGCATGGCAGATGAGGCTACTTGATTTCGTCGCCGATGTTGACCTGCGGACGCGGAGTACGCAGACGACGCGGCTGAGAAGCGCGGGAGTAAGCGTAGAAGCCCAGTCCCCAGGCCCCTTCGGTGGTCTTCGGGAAGCGCTCACGCGTCAACTTGATGGCACGGCGGCCGATGTAAATGCCCTCGATAATCAGGGCGATGATGAGAACCATCGCGATGAGAGATGCGATGTTGGCCAGCTTCGGCAGGGAAGTGCCAATCATCATAATCAGCAGCAGAATCAGCGCGAACGGGAGGAACACGTTAGCGAGGAAGCGACGGGAATCAACCCAGTCGCGGACAAACTTGCGCTCAGCGCCCTGGTCGCGTGGCAGCATGTAGCGCGGATCGCCGGCGGCCATGCGCTCGTCGGCAATGCGACGCTGCTCACGTCGCTCTGCTCGCTCGCGTGCCTTGGCGGCCTTGAGCTCTTCCTTGGACATGGAAGCCTTGAGCTCCTTGCGGCGCTGGCGAGCTTCCTTAGCGGTCAGCGGCGCCTCGACCGGGCCACGGCGGATGCCGCGTTCGCGCTCAACCTCGTTGCGCTTCGGAGTGGGGCGCCCCTTCTTGGGAGTAAAAGCACCGCTGTGCTTCTTCTCGGGCTGCTGAGACTCCGAAGCGGTGCCCTTGGCCCCGCTGGATGCGGTCGCGTCGGTGGCTACGTCTCCGGCGTTGGTTGCGTCAGCGTTAGCTGCCTCAGCTGCCTTGGACTTTTTGTCATTCTTTTTCCACGGTAGATTCACGACCCCAGATTATAAGGTCTTCAAGGTGCTTCCCTAATTAGGTTGCAGGTTGAGGGGCAGGGACGGGGCAAGGGCGAGGTTTTGGGGATGACCGCCGCAGGGGCAGGCGGGAAGAGTGCGCTTGTGGCGTGGGAAGCCGTGGTGTGGTTGCGATGTGGCGGCAAAAAGAGACTTCCGAAAAAGAGAAAGAAAAAGAGAACCCAGAATTGGGAATTAAAGACTGGTCGGTAAGGTTGTGATAAATAATGACGTAGCCGACCTTGGGGTCGACTCGCATACTTAAACACTTCAACAAGGAGGACACGCGCTATGACTACTGCTCAGAGCACTGGCGTTACCCTGACCGAAGCTGCGGCTGCCAAGGCAAAGGCACTTCTGGACCAAGAAGGTGCCACCGACCTGGCACTGCGTATTTCCGTGGCTCCGGGCGGCTGTGCCGGCCTGCGCTACCAGCTCTACTTCGATGACCGCAGCCTCGACGGCGATGTCGCCGAAGTTTTCGGTGGCGTCAAGCTGGTCGTTGATCGCCAGTCGGTTCCGTACCTGTCCGGTGCCACCATCGACTTCGCTGACACCATTGAACAGCAGGGCTTCACCATCGATAACCCGAATGCCACTGGCTCCTGCGCTTGCGGTGACTCCTTCAACTAAGTCATTAGCTGAGCAGAGCTGTCAGCAGACGCTGTGAAAAGCGTCGGATAGTAAAAGGCTCGGACCTCACTCTTGTTAACTGAGTGAGGTCCGAGCCTTTTCTATTGGTTGCCCCAGCTATGGTGGCAGCCTGCCGGGGCAGGATGGGGTTGAGGCGCGGGGACCGTCGTAAAGCGAGCTAGAGCTCGACGGGGTAGTCGCGCTGCTCGATGTCCGGAGTAATGCGGTCTTCGATGAAGATGCCGTGCCAGACCATGAAAGCAAGGATGGTCCAGAGGCGGCGGGAGTGGTCGCGCTCGGTTGGGTGGTGCTCGGCGAGCATCTTGAGCACGGCGTCCTTATTAATGAACTCATCGGTCTGGGACTCGCGGATGATGTCCTCGGCCCAGCCGTGCAGTTCGTCGCCTGCCAGCCAGTGGCGAATCGGCACCGGGAAGCCCAGTTTGCGGCGGTTGAGCACGTGCTCCGGAACAATCTGCTCCATGGCGCGACGCAGTGCGTACTTGGTGGTGCCGTGAGAAACACGCATGTCCACCGGCAGCGTCTGTGCAACGTCGAAGACCACACGGTCGAGGAACGGCACGCGCAGCTCCAGGGAGTTAGCCATGGTGATCTTGTCCGCCTTGACCAGAATGTCGCCACGCAACCAGGTGAACAGATCCAAGTGCTGCATCCGAGTCACCGGGTCCCAGCCTTCAGACTGCGCGTAAATCGGCGCAGTGACATCGCTGTGGTCCCATTCCTTCTTGGCCCACGGCAGCACTTCCTGCAGCTGCTCAAAGTTAAAGGAACGAGCATTGCCGTAGTAGCGCTGTTCCAGCGGAGTAGTGCCTCGCTGCAGGAGCGACTTGCCGCGCATGCCCTCTGGCAGAGCTTCGCCGACCTTAGCCAGACCGCGCAGCAGGGGAGATGGAACCTTGTCGAACGGCTTCAGCGACAGCGGCTCCTTATAAATGGTGTAACCACCAAAGAGCTCGTCTGCGCCCTCACCGGACAGTACGACCTTAACGTGCTTACGAGCCTCTGCGGCCACGAAGTACAGCGGCACCAGTGCAGGGTCAGCTACCGGGTCATCGAGGTACCACATAATCTTCGGAATCGCCCCGGCGAACTCCTCCGGCGAGACGACCTTCACAATGTGCTCGACGCCAATGGCGGCGGCGGACTCGGCAGCCACATCGACCTCGGAGAAGCCCTCGCGCTCGAAGCCAGTGGTAAACGTCAGCAGGTTCGGGTTGTGGCGCTTAGCCAAAGTTGCAATCGCAGTGGAGTCGATACCGCCCGACAGGAACGAGCCCACCGTGACGTCGGCACGCATATGCTTCTCGACGCTGTCCTCCAGCGCACGGGCAATGCGGTCAAAAACATCCTGTTCAGCGCCCTTAGCCACTGGCTGAATCGGGAAATTCGGCTTGAAGTAGCGGGTCTGCTTAACTTCGCCACCAGGCGTAACGATGGCAGTGCAACCCGACTCCAGACGAACAATGTCAGTGTGCAGCGACTCCGGCTCCGGAACGTACTGCAGATCGACGTAGTGCTCCAGTGCGCGCTTATTCAGCTTCTTCGCATCGATGCCCATCTCCGGCGCAGCTTCGAGCAGGGACTTCTTCTCAGAACCGAAAATTGTGCCACGCTCTGTGGTGGCGTAGTAGAGCGGCTTAATGCCGAACGGATCGCGCGCCAGGAAAAGCTTGCGCTCGACGCTGTCCCAAATGGCAATGCCGAACATGCCGCGCAAGTGCTTTACGACGTCCGCTCCCCAGTGGTGGAACCCAACGACGATAGGTTCACCATCGCCGGAGGTATTAAAGGCATAGCCTTTCTTCTCCAGCTGCTCGCGAAGTTCGACGAAATTGTAGATTTCGCCGTTGAAGGTCATGGAGTAACGATTCGGCTGATTCTCTGGTCCCCACTGCAGCGGTTGGTGGCTGTGGGCAATATCAATAATGGATAGGCGGTTGAAGCCGAAAACTGCGTCCTCATCGTGCCACGTGCCTGCATCGTCAGGGCCGCGGTGCCGCATGCAGGGCAGGGCCCTTTCGACAACGGGAACGAGCTCCGCTGCGTCAGAATTTGCAGCCAGGATTCCGAGAAGACCACACATGCTTCGTGCGCGCACCTTTCGCTTAGTGTCACTTAATGGATTTTCGACGGCTCCGTAGCTAGCGGCTCAGCGCGACTGGTTGTCGCCTTAACCGGTGGCCGTGAAGGACCGCCGCGTGGCTGAGTAGCTGGGTTGAACCCCAGATTGGCGCCACATAGAAATGCTGCACCTACTTTAATGCCTTTTGGGGAAAAGCGAGAATGTCTGAGTTTGCCGTGTCTAGGGCTCGGGGCAAGGTTGCGCGGGACGGTGTGTGCGTCAGCGCGTGGCACAAACACTAAAAAATTCATAGACTTAGGAGCGTCAACAGGGTGTAACTGGTGAGAATGCCACCCCCGATAGGCGGGTCTTTCTCAGTATTTTATTAGGGCAGATATACTCAAAGGCACCCCACAGCCATATTTATTGTGGAGAAAGCTTAAGAATCGACTACTCTGCTTGGGTAGGACGAAACCTTAATCGGTTATCGAAAATTGTGTGGATCAGGAAGGCAGACACACGTGAATCAGCGTAGAAAGTTCGGAGTCGCCCGTAAGCTCGGCGTCCTCGGCGTTGCCACCGGTAGCGCAGCCTTGCTTGCCGGCTGCGATGTTAATCCTCCGGAGAACGGCTTCTTCAAGCTGCTCCGCTTTGGTTGGCCGGAAGGTGTGACCCCGGAAGCACAGTCCATGGGTAACTTCTGGGTTTGGACCTGGGTTGCAGCTTGGATTATCGGCATCATCGTTTGGGGCGTTACCCTTTACTCGATGGCAAACTTCACAGCTAAGAAGGCTGAAAAGAAGGGCAAGGGCGAGTTCCCGCGCCAGACTGCATACAACGTTCCGGTTGAGTTGTCTCTGACCATTCTCCCGATTCTGATCGTGATGACTCTGTTCTTCTTCACGGTTCAGACTCAGGACAAGGTCACTGCCCTGGATAAGGATCCGGAAGTTACCGTCGACGTCACCGGTTTCCAGTGGAACTGGAAGTTCGGTTACGCCAACATTTCCGCTGACCTGATGGGCGGCGAGGAATACAACGGCCGTATTGAGAAGCCGGCTGATGAGCAGTTCTTCACCGAGGGCGGCCACGAGGTTCCGTCCGCTGAGGATCGCGCAAAGCAGAAGGAGCACCCGGTTCACGGACGCTCCAAGGAGAGCCTCGACTACCTGCACTACGACGAGATTGAGACCCTCGGTACCACCGAAGAGGTTCCGGTCCTCGTTGTTCCGGAAGACACTGCAATCCAGTTCGACCTCGCGTCCGCTGACGTGATTCACTCCTTCTGGGTTCCGGAGTTCCTCTTCAAGCGCGACGTGTTCCCGCACCCGGAGGCTAACAAGTCCAACCGTGTCTTCCAGATCGAAAAGATTGACTCGGACAAGATTGCCAACCGACCAGAGGACAACCCGAGCGACAAGGTCAAGAACGCATTCGTTGGCCGTTGTGCCGAGATGTGTGGTACCTACCACGCAATGATGAACTTCGAGATTCGTGCTGTCTCCCGTGAGGCATTCACCGAGTACATCAAGTTCCGCCAGGAGAACCCAGAAGCTACTAACGCTGATGCTCTGAAGCACATCGGTGAGCCGGCATTCGCAGTCTCCACTTCGCCGTTCAACTCCGGTCGTGTCGACACCCGCGACATGGGTGATCGTGGTGCTAACACCATTGACCTGAACGCGACCGCCAAGTAAACCCAGCAAGATTCTTACTTAAAGGAAGTTCTCAAATGAAGTCTGCAGCAAAGCTCTTCTACGGACTTACCGTGTTCCTGGGGTTCATGGCTGTCGTCTACATCTTCGGCACTCAGTACCTCCAGGACACCGGTAACGTCATCAACGAAAGCCAGGGTCGCCTCGAGTGGGCTGGCGCAACCGGCCTGGTCCTCGCAGCTCTGATGACTCTGATGCTCGGTGGATACTTCCACTTCACTGAGCGCCGCTCCGACATCACCCCGGCCGACTTCGAAGAGGCAGAGATTGCCGACGGTGCAGGTACCCTCGGTTTCTTCTCCGCTAGCTCGATTTGGCCGTTCGTGATGACCATGGGCATCCTCCTCATGGGCTACGGCATCGCATTCATGGCCTACTGGCTGATTGTCCTTGGCGCGGTAATTCTGATCGTCTCCGGCACCAAGCTCAACACTCAGTACATCACTCCGCCGGAGAAGCACTAGTCCGAGTGCAATCAGACTGAACCACAGTCGTAGATAACCGAAAAGTCTCTCCCACTAACAAGGGCGTTAGTGGGAGAGACTTTTTTGTTTGGGCGAGTGGGAGGGGATTCCTAACTGGTGTTACCTCGTCGGTTAGGATCTGTAGTCAATATATGATTCCGCATCAAGCGAATTCGACGGGTTTCTGCCCCTTAGGTAGTTCGATGACCTCACCGTCAGTCACCTGCAGATGACGCGCTTCGAGCGAGTTGATCATGCGGTGATCGTGGGTAATCACAATAATTGTGCCCTCTGCAGATGCGATCGCGTCTTGGACCTGCTCGATTAGATCCACACTCAGATGGTTCGTAGGCTCATCGAGCAGCAAGATCTCCGGCGGATTGGCTACGACCAACGCTAACGCCACCCGGCGCTGCTGGCCGATGGAGAGGCTTCCTACCGGTCGATTGGCATCCTCAGGGCTAAGCAATCCGAAGTCGTCGAGAGGCACGCGGGCATTGGGCGCAAGGTCGTACAACTCACGGGCGGACTTCTTTGGGTTTTCCCAGTCTTGTTCCTGAGCCAGCATGGCTACTCGACAGTTCTCGCCGATACGCACCTCGCCAGCCTGCGTCTCAACTTGCCCCATGATCGTCTTAAACAAAGTAGATTTGCCGGCCCCATTAGGGCCGGTGATCACGACCTTGTCGCCGGGACGAATAGTCAGTGAACCAACCCGAATTCGATCTGGGACGACCACACCGCGCATCTTGATGTGAAAATCTTCATCGCTGCCCGAAGCAGCGCGCTTGGTCGGTAGGGGTGCGGTCAACGGGGCATCAAAGCCCAGTAGTGCCGGTGGACGCTCCACACCTTCCTCAATGAGTTCCTCCAGCCGCTGCTTAGCCGAACGCACGCGGCGGGCGATTTGCCGCTCTACACGACCGCCACGGCGGTCATAAGCCATCTTGTTATTGTCCGTCATTTCCCGACCCGGTGAGATCTCACGAGCGCCATTCTCGATGGTGTCTTCCAACCGATTGCGTTCATGCTCCTCCGAGCGCCACTGGTGCTCCCATAGCTCACGCTGGTGGCGACGGTGCTTCGCGTAGTCGGAGTAATTACCACGGAACAGCCCAATACCAGGGCGCCCCGGCACCAAGTCTCCAATTACAGTACAAACGGCATCCAGGAAGTCGCGGTCATGTGTTGCCACCACAACCACTCCAGGGTGGTTCTGGATGGTGTCAATCACGAGCTGGCGACCGCGTTCATCGAGATGGTTGGTGGGCTCGTCGAGAAGCAGAATCTCTGGCTTTCGAATGAGCGTAATCGCGAGCCCCAACCGCGCCCGCTGCCCGCCGGAAATCTCCGTGGTTAGTTGCTCTGTCAGGGGAGCGCCGTCCGGAGCAGAACCGGTCAGGCCGAGATGGTCGAGCACAATCTCCGCATTATGTTCGGCGTTCCAGTCATCGTGAGCCATGACGTCCGAGAAGGCCTTCGAATACGCCTTCTCTGCCGCCTTAGACTCATCTGGGGTCTCTGCTAAGGCCATCGCCTTAGCTGCCTCTTCTAACTCCGCTAAACGACGTTTCGAGGGGCCGAGGGCTTCATCGATAAGCATTTGCACCGTGGAGTCGAAAGGAGCTTCCAGTTCCTGAGAGCCGAGTACACGCGTGCCAATATGAGTCACCGTACCGCTCGTGGGCCGACGACGACCCGACAGCAGCCAAAGAAGAGTGGACTTGCCGGCTCCGTTGTCTCCAACCAGACCGAGGACATCGCCGTCGGAAAGCGTGAGCGAGACATCGCGCAAAACAGGCGTGGCCTCGTAGTCGAAGTTGACACCGTTGGCGACAAGCTGTGTGGCGTTGCTCGAAAGATCGGTGGTGGGGGAGGGACTGGTAGACATATGTCCATTTTAGTACTGGTAAACAGTAGATTTGGTATCCGACATATGTGGGGTCAAGGCGAAATCGGAAGAATCTGGGTAACAAAAACCACCCCGGTCGACATCCGAAGTGGATGCGGACCGGGGTGGTCTTATTTGAGCGCAGTAGAAAACCTACCGCGGAGTTTTACTGCTCGAGCTGGCGACGCTCTTCAGCGTTTTGAGCTTCGAGGTCACGGAACATCTGAGCCTGCTGCTCGTGGTTCTCGTGCTCGATACGAGCTGCCTCTTCGGCGATCTCCGGGGAGTCCGGGCTGAAGAAGCTACCGCGACCCGGGCTACCAGCGGCGCCCAGTTCGTTCATGGTCTTCGGGACGTAAGCACCCTGGTACTCGAGCGGAACGGCGTGGCCGTGCTCGTCGACCGGACCCAGTGGCTGGTGGACCTCGATGAAGGAACCATCAGGTAGCTGGTTGATGATGCCCGTCTCGATGCCGTGCTCCAGGACAGCGCGGTCAGAGCGCTGCAGGCCGATGCAGATTCGGTAAGTGACGAAGTAAGCGATCGGAGGCAGGATGATCAGACCGATACGGCCAACCCAGGTCATCACGTTCAGCGAGATCTGGAAGTGGTATGCGATCAGGTCGTTACCACCGGACAGAGTCAGCAGGGTGTAGAAGACCAGAGCCATGGCACCCAGGCCGGAGCGAACCGGCACGTCGCGCGGACGCTGCAGCAGGTTGTGGTGGGCGTTGTCGCCGGTGATCTTCGCCTCGATGAACGGGTAAGCGAAGAGCAGGACAACCAGAACACCACAGAGCAGGGCGACCCAGAAGACTGCCGGGATCGTGTAAGAGCCCAAGTAGAGCTCCCACGGCGGCATGACACGGGCAGCACCGTCAGTCCACAGCATGTAGATATCCGGCTGGGAACCAGCGGAAACCTGCGCCGGGTTGTACGGGCCAAGGTTCCAAATTGCGTTGATCTGGAAGATACCAGCGAATAGCGCCAGGAAGCCGAACGTAATCAGGCCGAAGGAAACGGACTTGACTGCGAAGATCGGGAGAATACGAACGCCGACGACGTTGTTCTCGGTACGACCTGCGCCAGGGAACTGGGTGTGCTTCTGGTACCAGACCAGAGCCAGGTGAGCGGCAATCAGACCCAGCAGCAGGGCCGGGAGAATCAGCACGTGTGCAATGTACAGGCGCGGGATAATCATGTCACCCGGGAAGTCGCCGTTGAACATCATCCAGTGCAGCCAGGTGCCGATAATCGGCAGACCGATGATGATTGCGGACATAATACGCAGACCAACACCGGAAAGCAGGTCGTCCGGCAGGGAGTAACCCATGAAGCCCTCTGCCACGGACAGCAGCAGGAGGATGGAACCGATGACCCAGTTAGCCTCACGCGGCTTGCGGAATGCGCCGGTGAAGAAGATGCGGAACATGTGCGCCATGATGGACACGGCGAACAGCAGAGCACCCCAGTGGTGAATCTGGCGAATGAACAGGCCACCGCGAACCTCGAAGGAGATCTGCAGGGCGGTCTCGTAGGCGCGAGACATCTCGACACCGTTGAGCGGCGCGTAGGCACCGTCGTAAATGACCTTCGACATCGACGGGTCGAAGAACAGAGTCAGGTAAACACCCGAGAAGAGCAGGACTACGAAGGAGTAGAGTGCAATCTCGCCCAGCAGGAAGGACCAGTGGGTAGGGAATACCTTATTGAGCTGCTTACGCATGCCGCCAGACAGGGTGTAGCGGTCATCCATATTCTTAGCAGCGGTTGCTAGTTTCGTTGGATTACTCATGACTGACGCTCCCAGAATGCCGGACCGACGGGCTCAATGAAGTTGCCCTCTGCGTACATGTAGCCTTCTTCGTCAACGCTGATCGGCAGCTCTGGAAGAGCGCGAGCAGCTGGACCGAAGACCGGCTTGCCGTAGTGCAGTGCATCGAACTGCGACTGGTGGCATGGGCAGAGAATACGGTTCGTCTGCTGTTCGTACAGAGAAGTCGGGCAACCGATGTGTGTACAAATCTTCGAGTAGGCGAAGTAGTCGCCGTAGTGGAAGTCTTCCTGACCCTTGCGCAGGATTGCCTTTTCAGCGTCCTGGGAACGCAGACGGATCAGCATGACCGAGTTGCGGGAGCCGTGAATCGAGTGCATGTGTGCCTCGTAGACATCAGCATCCTTGGAGTACTTGTCGCCGTCGTTGACGTCCTCCTCCGGAAGAGGGAAGACGGTCTCCATGGAACCTGCGGACAGGTCCTCTGGGCGGAGGCGAACCAGGCGGGAAACGCCCTTAGTGGTGTAGCCGTGTACGCCCTCTTCAGCGATAGCGCCGGTGTCGCGACCCAGGTAAACCTTGTGGCCCTTCTCGACGAGAGTCCAGCCAGTGGTCCACAGGGTGCCGTCACCAGTGACGTCAACGTCGTGGCGTGGCTTCCACGGGTTCTTAATCATGCCGCCAAGCGGAAGGATCATGCCGATACCAGCCAGGACGGCGCCGGTACCAAGGAGGCCCTTGATAGCGGAGCGACGACCCAGGGTGGAGGTCTGCCAAGAATCGTTCAGCAGGGCAACGATGGTCTTCTGGTCGACCTCTTCGGACGGACCATCGTGGCGGCGCTGAACCGAAATCTCTTCCGGAATGAAGCGCTTGGTGAACTTAACTGCACCAATACCCAGGGTGACGATGCAGCCACCGATGGTGATACCCAGCAGCGGGGTGTACATAGTGTACAGCCACAGACCCTCTTCGCCGTGCCCCTTGTAGTGCCACGGGTAGAACAGGTAGATGGCGATGAATGCCAGGCCAAGAATGACCGACAGTGCCAGCCAGATGGTGACACCACGAGCCGCGCGCTTTTCAGCCGGGTCGTTGGCAATCGGGAAGCGTTCCTTGCGGTAAGCAATGGTCACGTCATCGAGTTCAGCACCCAGACGAGCGAGATCCGCATTGCTCATCTTCGACAGCTCTTCGGAGCTGTACTTCTTGTTTTCGTTATTACTCATCGGCGGGATCCAATCCAAAGAGCGGCCGCTACGAGAGCGACAATGCCTACAATCCACATGACAAGGCCCTCAGCAACTGGGCCGATGCCACCAATGCCCCAACCACCCGGGGTCGGAGTTTCCTTGGCGTTCTTGATGTAGGCGATGATGTCCTTCTTCTCGTCAGCAGACAGCTGGCGGTCAGAGAACTTCGGCATATTCTGCGGGCCGGTCAGCATGGCCTGGTAGATTTCCTGCTCATTTGCAGGATCCAGGACCGGTGCGTACTTACCGCTGGACAGTGCGCCGCCACGACCGGTGAAGTTGTGGCAGGATGCACAGTTCAGGCGGAACAGCTCGGAACCGCGAGCAACGTCAGCCTTGTCAAGCTCACCGTTCGGGCCAGCGTTCTTACCGCGTAGCGACTCCATAGCGATGGAGCCGTCCTCGTCGCGGACGATGCCGGCGCCGCCGCCATTAGCCTGGACGTAGGCTGCGATAGCCAGCGTCTGCTCTTCGGAGTAACGCGGGGTCTTACGTGCTGCCTGAGCCTCGTTGCGGAGCATCGGCATACGACCGGAGTGAACCTGGAAGTAAACCGAGCCTTCGCCGACGCCGATCAGCGACTTGCCGCGGTCCTTAACGCCCTGAAGGTTGGCGCCGTGGCAAGTAATACAAGCAACGTCGTAAAGCTCCTTGCCCTGCTGAATCATTGCGGCTTCATCCTGCTGAGCAGTAGCCGTCTGTGCATCAGGGGTCAGAGCATTAGCGAGGAAGCCCGCGCCGGTGAGGGCGAGAGCCATAGCCATAATGCCGGAGGCAGTACGGCGCATCTTGCGGCGGCCCTTTGACTTCGGGGCCGCAGCCAAGGACGTGGTGTCCTTGGTTTCGGAGGTAGTGTTTTCCATCTTTTTCCCTTTAATACTGTTCGTGGAAAGTGGATGGGCTGTAGGCCGTACTAAACAAAGGACGGCCAATACGGCCTACTGGATGAAGTAGATGGTGATAAACAGGCCAATCCACACGACGTCGACGAAGTGCCAGTAGTACGAGACCACGATGGCAGCAGTGGCCTGTGCCGGGGTGAACTTCGCCTTGGAGGTACGGATAAGCACCACAACGAAAGCCAGCACACCCGCGAGGACGTGGGCTGCGTGGAATCCGGTGGTGATGAAGAAGACCGAACCGTAAATGGAGTTCTGAATGGTCAGACCGTGGCTAACCAGTGTGAAGTACTCGTAAGCCTGGCCGACGAGGAAGATTGCACCCAGGGCGGTAGACAGTGCGTACCACTTACGGAGTGCGAAAACGTCGCCACGCTCGGCCGCGAACACGCCCCACTGGGCAGTGAACGAAGACGACACTAGGATCACGGTGATCAATAGTGCGTACGGGACATTGAGGTGGCCGGTACCCCAATCCCACGAATCGCCCTGGCCGTTCGCGCGTGACACGAAGTACATCGCGAACAGACCGGCGAAGAACATTAATTCCTGAGACAGGAACACAATCGTGCCGACACTGACCATATTCGGTCGGTTCAGTGTCGCAGCACGACGTGGTGCTGTCATACCTTGATTTTCAACTGCGCTCGTCACAACTAACAGTATGTACTGTTCTTAAGGAGTAGTCACGTTGCAACCCCCGTTTTTGTATAAAAATTCCTAAAATCCCAGGTCGCGAGGAAAGGTTTCTGAGAATTTCACTAATTTTTCCCCCTGATGGGAACTTTCCGGTGTCTTTATCCGACGCGGGCGAATTCGAGGGTTTGGTTGTGCTGAGTTGCGCGGTGTCCATCCCCTGGACTGCCAGGTTCACCTCCGGTGAACCTGGGTTAGCGATACTGCGACATCAGTTGTCGGTTAGTTTATCGCAGGTTCGGCTCTGTTTAATATCGTATTTTTCCAGTTGCCCCAATGGGGGTGAGATTTTCGGTGAACGCAAAAGGTGGACCTGGTGATGCGCTGGATATATGGGGGAGGTATCTTGTCTTATTACGTACATCACGGTGGGATTTTTTTCAACAGCCCTGTGATGTGGTGCGCCTGGTGGGCGGGATAGCCAGCAGTACCTAGGTGCAGTTGTATTAATAAAGTACGAATACAGACTTGACTATCTAGTGGAAGGGAGTGGCGATGAGCGAGATCGGCGATAAGAGGGCGGTCGAAAACTGGCGCCATGTTCTCTCCACGATTGGCGCTGGCCGCGAAGTTTCCGGTGAGGGCATTCGATTCGCCATGGATCAAATCATGTCCGGTGCTTCCGGAGACGTGCAGACCGCAACGTTTGCTTTCGGTCTCCTCGCCAAGGGGATTACGGCTGCCGAGCTCGATGCTGCGGCTGAGGGCATGCTTTCATTTGCCCGCCCAGTTCATGATCCACAGCTCGCCGGTGTTATTGAGCGCGGTGCAGTCGATATCGTCGGCACCGGTGGTGATGGCGCAAATACCGTCAACATCTCCACGATGTCCATGATTGTTATCGCGGCCAGCGGTGTGCCGGTGCTCAAGCACGGTAACCGCGCGGCTTCCTCGAAGTCGGGCGGAGCTGACATGCTGGAGGCCTTTGGCATCGACATTGAGAACGGTCTCGTTACTTCTCCGGAACATCCGGATTTCTACGTGCGCTTCCTCTTTGCCGCTCGCTTTCATCCGGCCATGCGCTTCGCTGGACCGGTGCGTAAGGAGCTAGCGGTTCCGACAGTCTTCAACCTGTTGGGGCCGCTGACGAATCCAGCACGCCCGCAGGCGAGCTTGATTGGCTGTGCCTTCGAAGATCAGATGGAGACGATGGCGGACACCTTCGCCCGCCGTGGTCAGCGCGCGCTGGTGGTTCGCGGAAGCGATGGCCTCGACGAGATTACCGTTACTGGCCCCACCAAGGTCTTTATTGTGGAAAACGGTGGAGTTGCCGAAGATGCCATCGATCCACATGACTATGGCATGGAGTACTCCGAAATTGACGCGCTGCGTGGCGGTGACCCTGCTTACAACGCTGATGTTGCACGTCGCATTTGGGCTGGCGAGCTCGAAGGCCCGATTCGCGATGCAGTCATCCTTAACTCCGCCGCCGCAATCGCCATTTCGCGTGGTCTGAGTGGCCGTCCGCTAAAGGAAGCTATGGCCGACTCCATTGAAGAGGTCAAGGAAACGCTCCAGTCGGGGCTGTGCTTGGACATCCTTACCGCGGCGATGAAGGGTTAAGGTTCGCGTCGCGCTTCACGACGTGCTTGCTGCGCGTCAATTGCCCACTGAAGGTATTTTCCTGCGCCTAACCTAGGGTAGGAATACTCGCCTCCGGTGGGCTTTATTCGTACCTCCGGGCGCTGCAGCCATTTCCAGATAATACTGAGTTCATCAATCGATGCTCCTTTATATAAGGAATCATCTGGAGTGACTGTTTGGGCTGAACTCTCCATGAGCTCGATGATGTAGTTCATTTCCGCGCCACGTGGTGCGGTGCTGGCGCCGGCCAACCTGCCGTAGCGAATTTCCGCTAGATGCCAGCCGCCATTGCCATCGGGGAAAGCGGCTTGCAGAGATGGGATGGCGGCAAGCATGCTCAGGCGCTGCTGCTTGTCCAAGCTGATAATGAACTCCGCGGCGCGGTCACGTTGCACTGCCGCGCGTTGGAAGCGGTGTGCTTCGGCAAGTGCTGATATCTCTGCAATCATGTCTGCGATCTCGTCTGCGCCGGTGGTGGAGATCTGAGCGGTTGTTATCGCAAAGTCGTCGTTAAGCGCAGAGAACCTGTCGCGGATGGCGGTAGCGGTGTCGCGCGTGCGGAAAGGACCTAGGCCGCGGGCGTCGGTGACTGTCCGGCTAATCTTGGCAGGCCGACCGGGGCTAGTGGGGACGATGTACCAGCCGCGGGTTGGTTCGGTGCGTTGTCGGTTGTAGGGCGGACGGAGTGCAGAAATCAGACGAGCCTCGCGGATTTCTGCAGCGAAGCCGTGCGGGCACTCGATGATCTCGACGCGTTCGGCTAGAGAGACCATTTCCGTAATCTTGCGACGAGAATCAGTGCCGTTGAAATACTGCAGAAGTCTACGTCGCAAATCGAGAGCTGTACCTATATATAAGGGGTCGTCATTTCTTGACCGAAAAACATAGACACCAGGGGTGTGCGGAGCTCCATCGGCAAGGTGCCGTTTAGCACGAACCTCTGGAGCGACGGTGGGCGAGTAGTGCACTAGCTCGGACGCTGTTTGTACTTCATCGCCAGCTAGTCTCTCCACGAGGTAGTGAAGGACGTCGACGGTTGCGATTGCGTCGTCAAGCGCCCGGTGGGTGGGGCGATTCGGAGAACCGACGTACCGTGCGAGCTGTGAGAGCTTGAAACTGCCAACTTGTGAGCGGTCGAGGACGCGACGCGCCAACGTGAGGGTGTCTACGACACTGGGGCTCGGCCAATCTAGGCCCAAATCTGTGCAAGCCTGGCGGAGGAATCCAATATCGAACTTGGCATTATGCGCAACCCAGACGCTTCCCCGGGCAAATTCGAGGAACTGAGTAATAACTGTGCCGAGCTGTGGGGCGGTTTCAACATCGGCGGTAGTGATGCCGGTCAGAGATGTGATGTGGTCGGGGATCTCCATACCGGGGTCGATGAAGCTGGAAAAGGTGCCAATTGTCTTACCGCCACGGGTTTTGATGGCCCCAATTTCAATGATGTGGTCGTTTTTGGCCTTCAATCCGGTCGTTTCCAGGTCTACGACGACAAAGGTGGTGTTGAAAAGAGAATCATCGACGGTGCCTTCGAGAGGGAAGTGCTGTTGTCCTGAATCCACGTCAATAATCCTATGCTGAGCGCTCCTAGTGGTGTTAAAACTGTGAAACTTGAGCAAATTGAGCTGTTGCAAGCTGGAGTGTGACATAAAACACGTTTTGAGCCCGCGATAAAAATGTGTCGACTTTAAGGCATTAAGTGTAAAGTTCTCGGCGGACTTCAAAATGCCAGGTAGTGACACGTTTATCAAACTGTTATTATTCCGCTATAGGGGGAGTGTCTAGTTGTAACAGCTTGGTAACGGTTTAGTTCTATCGATGGTAACAACCGGGCCTCGAGCGGTTTTCTGGACAAACGGCTAGACAAAACTTGATGCCATTTCGTAACCTTATCGAGACATTGAAACGGGGCCACTGAGTTGGTGCCGGTCATTGATAAGAAAACACAGAGCCTTATCGAAGGTCCTGAGGGTCTAAGTAGTGAGAGCCTCAGGGGATTCGAGCCGGGGACCCACCTCGAACCATGGGGTGAATCCCAAAGGGAAATCCCGGAGGGTAGGAAGTCTTCCATTCTTCCGAACCCGTCAGCTAACCCGGTCGGCTAAACAGGAAGATTTTGGAGTTTCAAAACAATGGGCAAGCACCACCGCCGTTCTAACTTTGCACGCAACGCAGTCGCATTTGGCGCAACTGTCGCCGGCGTTACCGCTCTCGCAGTTCCGACCGCTAACGCTAACCCGCTGAACGACATCCAGGGCGCACTGAACGGCTTCGATACCCCGCAGGTTGCAGGTATGCAGGATGTTGTTGGCAAGTTCAACCACATCGCAGGTGAGGTTACCTCCGGCAGCGTTGCAAACGTTGCAGCACCGTCCACTGGTTCGGCTATCGTCTCCGCTGCACGTTCCAAGATCGGTTCCCCGTACGTGTGGGGCGCTACCGGTCCGAACTCTTTCGACTGCTCCGGTCTGACCTCCTGGGCATACCAGCAGGTCGGTAAGTCGATCCCACGTACCTCCCAGGCGCAGGCTTCCCAGGGTACCGCGGTCTCCAGCCCGGCACTGGGTGACATCGTTTCCTTCTACTCTGGCGCTACCCACGTCGGCATCTTCTCCGGCAACGGCAACGTGATTCACGCTCCGCAGTCCGGCGATGTCGTCAAGGAAGCTCCGATGAACTACATGCCGGTTCACAACTTCGTCCGCTTCTAATCTGTTTGAACGGATGACAACCTGCGGGGCCTTGATGCCCCGCAGAGCCTTGGCTCTCTTTTGAGTGAGGGGGCACTGAGGCGAGCGCCCGGGTGCTGACGCTATGCGCGTCGTAAAGCACTATAGGGGTGCTCGCCTCATTTTTGTTTTTCTACTGCGGTTACGCAATGCGTGGAGTCGAAGGGCTATCCTGGTTACTCCCTTTGGATACCCCTTTGTGCTGGCGGTTTGTCGGTGTGTTGTTCCCCGGCAAGGCTGCTACAATTTGCTCGAATGCGTCAAGTGGTTTGATGTTTTGTTTTTCGGGGAAGAAATTTGAATACACAACTTGAAAAGGGTTTGGATTTGTCGCGTCACCGTGTCTCTCGTCGTCGCCACAACTCTCGTCGCGGTGTAGTCGGGCTTACGGTCGTGACTGGGCTAACCTTTGGCGCCGTAGGTTTGGCGCCGATTGCGTCTGCACAGGATGAACAGCCAGCCCCGGATCTGGCTACTGCAGACGGCATTATTGCAGAGCTGGAGAGGATTTCTCGGGATACCGAAGCGGTTTCTGAGGAAGTTACCGAGCTGGATTCCCAGGTTCAGGCCAAGGAAGAGGAACTCCGGCACGCCGAGGGGGAGCTGAAGCACTCTGAGGATCAGGTTCTCCGAGCACAGGATGACCTCAAGGCGCTCTCTGGTGAGATTTCTTACTTCGCGAAGAAGCGGATGCGTGGTGAAATCGTCGACCCATTGTCGGCCGCCCTGGGATCTGCCAGTGCTCAGGACGCTATCGACCGTGCCGGTTACATCAACAAGATGTTCCGCGACAACGATGAAGTCGTCAGCCGTGCGGTGCAAGCCCGCAAGGATGCTGAGGATGGTAAGGCCAATGCGCTGCGTCTGCAGGGCGATATCCGCAAGCAGCTCGATGACCTGGCTAAGCGTCGCGATGATTTGGACAAGCGCAGCGCCGAATTTGATGAGCGCGCCGAGCATGTCAAGTCCATGGTTGATTCGCTGAGCCCCGAACAGCGGGAAATCTGGATTTCCAAGAACAACCCAATTACCGAAGGGCTGGATAAACTGCTCGGATCTTCCGCCGCAGTTGATGCCGCGATGTCGAAGCTGGGCTCCCCGTACTCGTGGGGAGCTGCTGGTCCCTCTGAGTTCGATTGCTCGGGTCTGATGTACTGGGCGTACCAGCAGATTGGTAAGTCCATCCCGCGGACCTCGCAGGCGCAGCTCGCCGGTGGTACTCCGGTGAGCCGCGACCAGCTGCAGCCGGGCGACATCATCGGTTACTACCCGGGAATCACGCACGTGGGCATGTACATCGGCAATGGTCAGATTGTCCATGCTTCCGACTACGGTATTCCAGTCCAGGTCGTTTCCATCGACCAGGGTGGCCCGTACCAAGGCGCTGTCCGCTTCTAACTAGCGGCAGGTGGCCTCGCGTCCTTTTAGTCAAGGTAGATAAACTCGGCTCCATGTCTGCGCGCGTACTGCTCATTACGAATGACTTCCCGCCTCGCGATGGTGGAATCGAGTCCTACCTGCGTGATTTCTGTGCTCGTTTGGATCCGGAGAACCTCGTAGTCCTCGCGTCCTCGCGAGCTCCGAAGGAAAAGCTCCGCGCCTACGACGAGTCGCTACCGTACCGTGTTTACCGCATGCGTGATTCCGTGCTGCTGCCACTGCCGCACGTAGCTCGTCGCGCCGCTCAGATTATTCGCACCGAACGCATTGACACCGTATGGTTTGGTGCCGCCGCGCCACTTGGTTTGCTTGCCGACGCATGCCGTCGCGCAGGTGCCACCCGCATCGTTGCTACCACTCACGGACATGAAGTGGGCTGGTCGATGCTGCCATTGGCCCGCCAGATGCTGAGGCGCATTGGTAAGAGCTCCGATGTTGTGACCTATATTTCCCGCTACACCCGTGGTCGATTTGCGGCAGCCTTTGGTCCGCAAACAGCATTTGAACGCCTGCCTTCCGGTGTCGATATCGAGCGATTTTCTCCGGACCCCGAGGCGGGACAGAAGATCCGGCAGCACCACGGAATCGGTGAGTCCCAGCCGCTTATCGTCTGTATTTCTCGGCTAGTGCGCCGAAAAGGCCAAGATATGCTGATTCGCAGCATGCCTAAGGTTCTTGAGCAGCACCCGGATGCCAGGTTGCTGATCGTGGGCGTTGGTCCGTTGAACCGAGAATTGAAAAAGCTGGCAGTAAAGCTCGGGGTCTCCGAGCAGGTCATTTTTGCCGGCAAGGTCTCTTATGATGACCTCCCCGCCTATTACAATGCGGCCAGCATTTTTGCCATGCCCGCCCGAACCCGCGGACGTGGCCTCGATGTAGAAGGCCTCGGCATTGTCTACTTGGAAGCACAGGCCTGCGGTGTCCCTGTCATAGCTGGCAAGTCTGGTGGCGCCCCGGAGACAGTTATCGATGGCGAAACTGGCATCGTTGTCGACGGGGCCTCGAAGCGCAGCGTCGCCACCGGGCTGGTTGAGATTTTGGATAATCCGGAGCGCGCGGCGGCGATGGGAGCCTGTGGTCGGGAGCATGTTGTGCAGTCGTGGACCTGGGAGGTCATGGCTGCTCGGGCTCGCCGAATTCTCCGAACCTGCGCAATCCCTTTATAATCAACTGTTATGTCCACCGATATTCCGATTCATCCGAGCTCAGACGAGTCCGACGCCGCTGATCGCCCGGCTATCGGTTTTGATATTGGTGGAACAAACCTGCGCGCTGCAGTGGTCAGCGCTGATGGGCAGGTGCTGTATCGAGTTCAGACTAGTTCTGACGGCAGTGTGGATGCCATTGAACGTGGCATTGTCCAGACATCCGAGCGCTTGGTTGAACGCTTTCCAGATGTCAGCGCCATCGGTTTAGCTGTAGCTGGTTTTTTGGATTCTGACCGTCAGACGGTTCGTTTTGCCCCGCATCTGCCGTGGCGCGATGCGAACGTCGTCAAGCGTTTATCCTTGCTTCTCCCATGTCCGCTGCAGCTTGAGCACGATGCCAACTCGGCCGCCTGGGGTGAGTATCGCTTTGGTGCGGCTCGCGGTGCGGATAATTGGGTGCTGTTTGCGCTGGGTACGGGAATCGGCGGCGCGATGATGCCGGGTGGTGAGATTTACCGTGGCGCGTACGGCACGGCGCCGGAATTCGGCCACCTCACCGTTGTGCCGGATGGTCGTCCCTGCTCCTGCGGAAAGCGTGGTTGCTTGGAGCGTTACTGCTCGGGTACGGCGTTGGTTACCACCGCTCAGGAACTCTCTGAATCCGGTCGCTACTTCTCGCGGCTTACCGACGGGCTCGTGGCCGGCTCGGTAACTGGTACCGATGTCGTCTCGGCTGCTCGCCAGGGGGATGAATTGGCTCTAGCTGCGATTGATGACTTTGCTACCTGGCTGGGGCGTGGCCTGTCGATGGTGGGCGATGTCTTTGATCCGGAATTGATTGTTATCGGTGGCGGTGTTGCCTCGGCGTCTGATCTATACCTGGACAAGGCCAAGGCCGAGTTTGCCCGCAATCTCACCGGCGCTGGCTATCGTCCGGTAGCGGATGTGCGGGTCGCTGAACTAGGTGCGGATGCTGGGTTGATCGGTGCGGCGGATATTGCGCGCAGCGTTGTGGCTGCCGAGGGCGCGGCATCGTCGTAAAGCGTCAATTGGGGGATTGCAGGGGAATTCGCCCGCGAAAAGGTGGGGGAATGGCTGCGGAGATGGATCGTCGGACCACCTGAACCTGTATAGTTTTAAACTGTGAATAATCGCTGGTACAAGTTCTTTAAGTACATCCTCATTGGCCCTTGGCTGCGGATCTATAATCGCCCGTACTACATCGGTGGTGAGAAGATTCCTCAGGAAGGTCCAGCGCTGATGGCGTCGAACCACCTTGCTGTGATGGATCACTTTTTCTTCCCACTGGTCTGCCGCCGTCAGCTGACGTTCTTGGCGAAGGCAGAGTACTTCACCACGCCGGGCTTTGTCGGCGGTATCCAGAAGTTTTTCTTCTCCTCGGTGGGGCAGGTGCCGATTGACCGTACCTCTGGTGATGCAGCTCGCGATGCGCTGAACGCCGGCTTGAAGGTGCTGTCACGCGGTGACCTGCTGGGCATTTCCTTGGAAGGCACCCGCAGTCCGGATGGTCGACTGTACCGCGGTAAAACCGGTGCGGCGCGTGTAGCGCTGGAGGCCGGTGTGCCGGTGTTCCCAATGGCGATGATCGATACGGAGAAGGCCAACCCGATCGGCTCGTGGATTCCTCGTCCGGTGAAGGTCGGAACGATTATCGGCGACCCGATTGATCCGTCGGAGTACAAAGCCAAGTACAGCGATGAGTATGAAGCGGCCAGGGCACTGACGGATGACCTGATTAAGGAAATTCAGAAGCTTTCGGGCCAGGAATATGTCGATGCTTACGCGACTGATGTGAAGAAGTCCTTGGAGGCCGGCACCGGCTA
The DNA here is from genome assembly GCF_001838215.1 of Corynebacterium sp. HMSC061H03. Lineage (NCBI taxonomy): Bacteria > Bacillati > Actinomycetota > Actinomycetes > Mycobacteriales > Corynebacteriaceae > Corynebacterium > Corynebacterium sp. HMSC061H03. The sequence continues at coordinate 174,817 of NZ_KV836075.1, read as the reverse complement.
TCCAGCGGGAACCGAGCCGGGTGGAGAGCTGACCACTCCGGCTCCGGGGCCGAAGCCGACCCCTCGTCGCTGGTTTCGACGCGCTCGCTAGAATAATTAGGCGCAGATAGTTTTCGCGACAGTGGGGCTGCACACTTCCTATGGCGATTCGGTGCATGGGTAAGATTTGCTCGGTAGGGCTCCACGGTCTTTTGGTCGCGAGGTAGCCGACGCGAGGCCGAGGCTGGAGAGGATTCCACACCGTGCGTTATTTTTATGACACCGAGTTTATTGAAGACGGCAAGACTATTGATCTTGTCTCCATCGGTGTCGTAGCTGAGGATGGCCGCGAGTACTACGCGGTGTCTACCGAGTTCAATGAGAGCAAGGCCGGGCCGTGGGTTCGGGCCAATGTGCTCAATCAGCTGCCCAACCCCTCATCTCCGCTGTGGAAGAACCGGGACACGATCCGCGAGGAACTGCTGGCGTTTTTCACCGAACCCGGTACGGGCAGCCCAGAGCTGTGGGCCTGGGTAGGCGCCTACGACCACATTGCGTTGGTGCAGCTTTGGGGCGATATGACCAAGCTGCCGCAGTTTATGCCGCGCTATACCCGTGAACTCAAGCAGTACTGGGAGATGGCGGGCAAGCCACGGTTGCCGAAACAGACTGCAGGTAAGCACGACGCGCTGGCAGATGCCCAGCACAATCTGCTGAAGTTTCAAAAGATTGCCCAGAAGTTGCCGCTTGATTAAGCAGCGGAGTTCGAATATTTGGTGACTTGACTAACACCCTTCTGGCAGGGGCACTACAATGAACTTCTGTGAGTTGGACTATTGATCTCCCTGTAGATGACCTGCCCGATCTGCCACCGCTTCCCGGCGACATGGCTGAGCGTTTTGCTGATGTCGTATCCCGCCAAGCCCTACAGCAGCCAAGCTGGGATGCCCGCGCCGCTGCAAACGTACGTCGCATTCTCGAATCGGTACCGCCAATTGTGGTCGCGCCTGAGGTTCGTAAGCTTCGTCAGGAGCTTGCCGACGTCGCTAATGGTAAGGCCTTCCTGTTGCAGGGTGGCGATTGTGCGGAGACCTTTGAGTCCAATACTGAGCCGCACATTCGCGCCAATGTGAAGACCTTGCTGCAGATGGCCGTTGTGCTGACCTACGGCGCATCCACCCCGGTCGTAAAGATGGCTCGTATCGCTGGTCAGTACGCCAAGCCGCGCTCGAAGGATATCGACGGCGACGGTTTGCTTAGCTACCGCGGTGACATGGTCAACGGCGTTGAGCCGACCGAAGAAGCTCGAGTTCACGACCCAGCTCGAATGGTGCGTGCTTACGCCAATGCCTCTGCGGCGATGAACCTGGTACGTGCACTGACAGGTTCGGGCACCGCTGACCTGCACCGTCTGCACGAGTGGAACCGTGAGTTCGTCAGCAACTCGCCGGCTGGCGCCCGCTACGAGGACCTGGCACGCGAGATTGATCACGCACTGCAGTTCATGGCTGCCTGTGGTGTTGCGGACTCGAACCTGCAGACCGCGCAGATTTACTGCTCGCATGAGGCGCTGGTTGTTGACTACGAGCGCGCTATGCTGCGCCTTTCTGAAAACGATGGCAACCAGGAGCTGTTCAATCTCTCCGCGCATCAGCTGTGGATTGGTGAGCGCACCCGTGGCATTGAGGACTTCCACATCAACCTGGCTGCCATGATTGGCAACCCCGTCGGTGTGAAGATTGGCCCGACCACCACGCCGGAGGAGGCTGTCGCTTACGCCGACAAGCTCGACCCGTTCTTCCAGCCTGGTCGCCTGACCCTGACTTCGCGTCTGGGCAATGACAAGGTTCGCTCCGTGCTGCCTCCCATCGTTGAGGCTGTGGAAGCTTCTGGTCACAAGGTCATTTGGCAGTGCGACCCGATGCACGGCAACACTTACTCGGCTTCCAATGGTTACAAGACCCGCCATTTCGACCGCATTGTCGACGAGGTTCAGGGCTTCTTCGAGGTGCACCGCTCGATCGGTTCGCACCCGGGCGGTATCCACGTGGAGCTGACCGGCGAAGATGTCACTGAGTGCCTCGGTGGCGCGCAGGACATTTCCGATGTCGACCTGCCAGGCCGTTACGCATCCGCTTGTGACCCGCGTTTGAACACTCAGCAGTCGCTGGAGCTGGCCTTCCTGGTTGCCGAGATGCTGCGCAACTAGTTGCAACCAGCTCAGCTAGGTACAACTAGCCCAGCTAGTGCAGCGCCGCACTCATTAGCGCGCCGCACTTTTTACAGAGTGCTGACCGAAATGCTGTCACCCGCCGTGGCCTTAGCGCCCGGTCGGGGTGACTGCAATACGATGCGATCGTTCTCGTTCGCAGAGCCGTCGATGTCGAGCTGAAGATGCTGTTTCTCCGCTTCACGACGTGCCTGCGCAACAGTTTTACCCAGCAGCTGCGGAACCTTCACTGCTCTGGATACGGTCAGCGTGACAGTCGCATCATTGGGGTTAACCAGACGACCTGCACTCGGTGAGACTGCGTCGACACGGCCGTAGTCGCGCGAGGAGGAGGACGCGTCCTTTACTTCGCTTACCTCAATGCCCTCGCGCTGCAGAATTTGGCGAGCAGTATCTTCCGACTTGCCCACTACATTGGGCACTTCGATGCCGTTGTTAATGGTCAACGTCACAGAACTACCGCGTTCGAGGCCAGTGCCTTCCTCAGGAGACACGGAAAGAACCTCTTCCGGCTCAGCAGAGGAGGAGAACTCCGCCGATACTTCTCGGACCTCCAGCCCGGCCTTGCTCAACAGCTCACGAGCTTCATCCTCTTGAAGCCCCACGATCTTTGGCACCTTCACCGGTGCTGGCCCCTTGGAGTAATGCACAGTCACAACTGAGCCAACCTCGACGGTCTGTCCTGGAGCAGGAACCGCAAAGACCAAGCCGCCGGTGGAGACATCATCGGAAAAGACGGGGTCTCCGACCTCTTCTTTCAACGTCCGCTTAGCTAGGGCAGCGCTGAACACTTCCTTTGAGTGGTTCGCGGGATATGCGGGCACAGTCGGGCGGCCGAGACTGACCAGTACGCGAACATCATCACCGCGGACAACCCGCGCTCCAGCCAGGGGGTCCGAGCCAATAATCTGGGACACTGCGACATCGTTGTCGTAGCGCTCATCAACCACCGGTTCAAAGCCCGCCTCACTGATTGCGGTCATCGCCTGTGGTTGCGACAGCCCAGTGATAGAGGGCACTTCGCCATAACGGCCAGAGCCCAGCCACCACGCGCCAAGCCCCATGCCCAACGTGGCAACCAGGGCGATAATCAGCCACAATGCACATCCACGGCGCGTCCGCTGTCGGGTAGCTCGACGGCTCTTAGGCGTCTGAGTCTGAGCAGATCGCGGCTGCGGATGCTGTGGGTGCTGTGGACCCCGAGTGTCCGGCGGCAGCGGATATTCCGGAGCGCCTGGAACGTCGGCTGGTACGAGAGCTCCACCAGACGGCTCCGGGGATTCCCAGCCGGTGGGGTTGTACTCGTCATAGCGATCGAAAGTGCGTGTCCGCCCCGCATCCGGGTCGTCGAAATCATCGAAAACGTTTGGTGGTCCCGGTGGTCGGGAAGAAACGGGGCTACCGGGTGCGTCCGTCGAGAAGCCATAGCCGTCGTGACCGAAGCGCTCGGGTGCCGTCTCTGAGGTGCCGTGTCTGTCATCGAAATGGTCGTTGCCTGGTCGGTGGAAGTCCTCTGTGAGCCCCTCCATGGCGGCAGCGTTGGCGGCTGCTGAATTGACGGGCGACGGCACGCGGAATGGTGGCAGCGCGAGTTTGTCCGCAATGTCTTCGAGTGCGTCACCGAATTCCTCGGCCGTTTCAAACCGATCCTCCGGCCTGCGGGAACAAGCGCGGGCGACCAACTCGTCGAACTCCTCGGGAACGCCGTCGATGAGCTCCGAGGGGGGCGGGACATCTTCGTTCAATCGCTTCATGGCAACGCCCAGCGAAGAATCGGCGATGAATGGAGTGGTGCCGGTAAGCAGCTCAAAGAGCAAAATACCCGCCGCATACACATCGGAGGCAGGGGAGATGGATTCACCCGTGACCTGCTCCGGAGCCAGATAAGCGACGGTGCCGACGATGACCGAGTTAGAGGTCACCTTGGCATCAGCGGCCGCGCGCACTAGACCGAAGTCCGCCAGCTTCACTCGCCCGTCCGAGGCAATCAGCACATTTTCCGGCTTGATATCGCGGTGCACCATGCCGCGGGAATGCGCCACCGATAGGGCGCGCAGAACCGAGCGCATTACGACGGCAGCTGCATGCGGAGGCATCGGACCGCGCTGACGGAGCAGTTCGCGGAGGGTCCCACCGTCGACGAATTCCATAATGAGGAAAACATGCCCCGCCGGGTCCGTGCCCTGGTCGTAGACGTTGACGAGCGACTCGTCATTGAGGTGCGCGACCGCGCGGGCCTCACGTTCGAAGCGGATGCGGAAAGACTCGTCGTCGACAAAACGCGGATCCATGACCTTTGCGGCCACCCTGCGATCGAGCCGCAAATCGGTGGCGCAGTACACGGTGCTCATGCCACCGTGTGCGATGGTGGCTCCGATGCGGTAGCGACCATCGAGAATCTGCCCCTCGACAAGCTGCGACATAAACCAGCCTTCCCTGTTCCAATCAGTTGCTTCTAATAAGTATATGGGGACGTACCTACTGCAAGGCCAACGCGCTAAAGTGACCAGTGTGAGAAAGATTCCAACTTGCCACGATGTCCTGAGCGCCGACGAACCCACTCTTGCGCTGCCCGATGCCGCTGACCTCATTGGCGTCACCGTCACCCGAATTCACGCGTTGCTGCAGGAGGGTCGCCTTATTGCAGTTCACCGCGACGGCATTGCACAAATTCCCGCCCTCTTCTTTGAAGATGATGAGGTCGCGCGTTTTGTACCTGGCGCACTCGCATTGCTTGCCGACGGCGGCTACACGCGAGAAGAAACGCTGGAGTGGCTATTCACCGAAGATGAATCTCTGCCTGGACGTCCGGTGGACGCCCTGCACGGTCACCTTGCACGCGAAGTAATGCGCCGCGCACAGGCTATGGCGTTGTAAAGACCCGGACGGCGTCCTACGCCCGCCGTCCTACGCCCGCGATAGCTCCTGTCGTAATCGCCCGGCCACTGCTGTGAAAAGCAGCGGGAGGGCGATTTTTGCTTTTCGAGCGCGTCCCACTTGAGCGCGTTGCGCAAAGACGTTGTAGTTCATGCGCTCAATTTCGCCGAGAATGTCTGAGTAGAGAATCTCCGCGGCACGGATAGCCTGACGCCCTGGCACCTCTAACATGTCCACGCCGCTGCTGGCTTCGGCATAGAGGGCGCGGTTGCGAGCGATGAAGAAGGCCAATGCCTGACGTACCGCCGGGGTCGTCTGTCCCGTGGCGGCACAGTAGCCGATCTCCTCGGTACCCACTCCGAAGGCCTCCCACTCATTCAGTGGTAGGTAAATACGGCCACGGCGAAAATCCTCGGCGATGTCGCGGAGGAAATTTGTCACCTGAAAGGCTTTTCCCAGGAGCTCTGCGTAGGGAGTGGCTTCCTCACGGGAGACCCCTGTGCGGGTGCCTAGGATGGGCATCATCTCAAGGCCGATGACTGCTGCGGAGCCCCACATATACGAGTCGAGTTGCTCCCATGTTTCAAAATGCGCAATGTGGCACGATGTGTCGGGCACGTCCATCAACATGGAGTGAACAAAGTCCGCAGAGAGCTGTGGATCGATGTCGTAGTCGCGAAAAGTCTGTGCGGCCGCCGAGATGACGGCACGGTCGCGGTCGCGGTGGACGTCGTCAAGCGAACCGATGACGACAGCTGAGTGGAAAAGCTCGCTTAAACGTGTGACCGTGGCTTCGATGTGCGTGGGGGAGCGGTCGGCGTCGGCGGGGCAGTCGACGTAGTCATCGACGATGCGTGCCCAGGCGTAGAGAGACCACACCGCACGCTGTTGGCGGGGTGCCAATAGTCGCGTGGCCAGGGAATACGTGCGACCGTGGGAGGCCATAATATCGCGGCAGAGCTCGTAGGACTGTGGCAGCGCGATGGTCGAGAGAGGCTGTGGGGTGGGCATGGACAACTATGCGACCTCGGTTGACCGCGACAGGGGTGCCACCGTGGAATCCGTGTCTGCGGCGGTTTTATCGTCGCGCCACGGGTACTTCCAGCTGAATTTTCCAGTGGTCAGCCAGCCGACGGCCAGCCAGCCGAGAACGGTAATGATAACCATCCAGGGCACGTCGTAGAAGCGGTGATTGCCGCCGCCGGCGAAGGACAGCGACAGGATGAATGTGAACAACACGGTGCCTTGAACCACCCATCGTGGCGGGCGAATCGTTCCCATGGGAGTCAATAAGCTGGCGTAGTACCAGGGAAGTGCCACGGCATTAAATACGCAGGCCACCACGTAGGCGGCAATCATGCCAGCGACATTGTTACGAGGGGTGGCTCGGAAGTAGAACCAGGAGATCACGAGTCCCACCAGCATGATGATAGAGGAGACCACGCGTGTGTGGCTGACGATGACATTGAAACCGATGTCGTCGTTGAACCACGCCATGACGCCCGAGATCACACCAGCGACCGCTGACGGTGCTGCCAGGGGGTTAATCACCTTGGTATTGCCACTGATCTCGGAAATCCAGCCCCAGCTCGAGCCGGTCAGCCACGTCACCACTGCAAGCGTGCCGACGCAGACTGCGACCAACACGATGCCCACACCGGCAATCGCCGGAATCTTGCGCAGCATCTCTTGAACCGTGGCGATGGGCTCGCGCCTGGTCAACACAATCCACACGACGAAGGGCAGCGCCAGGACAGCGGTGGCTTTCAGCGCGACGCCGATTCCGATGAGGACAGCAGCGACTAGGCCGCCCCGCATGTGCTCCATGTGCAGTGCGGCGACTAGTGCCAGGCTGACCAATCCGACCATCAGTGCCTCGTTGTGCATACCCGCAATCAGATGCAGTAGCACCAGTGGATTGAGCACACCGAGCCACTGTGCGAAAGCCGGATTTGCTCCAAGCTCCCGGGCGATTCGCGGGATCGACCAGACAATGGCGGCGAAGCCCAGCAGACACACAATGCGGTAGAGAATCACGCCGACGGTGATGTTGTCGCCGACAATCCGCGTGATGACCTCGCCAATTCCCAGATGCAGCGGGCCATACGGGGTGGTGGTATTCCGCCAATCTGCGGATACCTCCAGCAGCATCGGCCCTGGATTAGCTGCAGCTCCCTCGGTGTAGGGATCAAACCCATCGCGGACCATCGCGCCCTGCATGAGATACGAATAGACATCGCGAGAGAACAGCGGTGCGGCCAGCGCGAGGGGAATTGCCCAGGCCAACAGGATTGAATTGAACCGACGCAACGTGGACTCATCGCCGCCAGCGTTCGCTGGAACCGCAGCGTCTGCTGCGTCGCCAGCATGGGCAGAACCGGCCACAATGTCCCGGGTGGTCCCCTTCGAGAACAGCAGTTCCCGCCCGATGCGCAGCCACGAGATAAGCAGCAGGGCGATACCTACCCAAATCACAATCTCACAGAAAATCTGACCGTGACCGTAGGTGATCCAGTCGAGTCCCAGAGCGTGGACAAGGCCGCCACGGTAGCGATTCGCACCGGAACCGTAGGAGCCCAGAGCAATGAGGATGCCACCGTAGACACCCAGCTGAGCACTCCGCGATAAATTCATGTCAACCTAAACAATCGATACATTGCTGATGCATTAATCCTAGTTGGTCAGTGACCACCGGCAGACATCCGGGAGACATTCATGAGCTAAGGCGTTTCAAACCGCTGTGCCGCAAGTCGTCCCGAAATCATGACCGTCGGCACGCCAACCCCCGGCACCGTCGTCGATCCCGCCAGCGTCAGATTCTTTGGCATCTTCGGAGAGAAGTTGCGGGGACGGAACGGCCCCGTCTGTCGGAACAGATGCGCCAGCCCAAACGGCGAGCCAACGCCCATGTCGCGTTCTTGCCACTGCTGAGGGGTATCGATCCGACCGACTCGCCACTTCGTAGAAATCCCGGTCAGTCCGCGCCGCTCCAGCTCAGCGGTTATTTTCGCAACGTAGTCCCCACCGATTCGTGACCAGATCAGATTGGCCGACTGCAAGTTGGGGCACGGCGCGAGCACACTGACGGGCTCCCACTGCACGCCGTTCGCATCTGTGACAATACGCTCCGGCGCGCTCACCGCAGGCCGGGTGACCAGCAATGATGGGTCCGACATTAGCTTTCCATGGCGCGGTGACGAGATCTCCTCAAAGGTTTCGTTCCACTTTTCGCCAAACGAAATCAGGTGATGCCGCTTCGGCCACGTCGCAGTCTCCGAAACCGGAATCAGCCCGTGCGCCACCACCGCCGATGGAGAAAATCGAACTGGGAACAACCGTCGCGCTCCCGTCCGCTTTACGACGCTCCGAAGGCCTCGCCGCTTCGATGAGCTACCGGCGGCAGAGGTAGCCGCGTCGTGAAGCCAGCTCTGCACCACAGGTAAATCGGTCGTAGCGATGACGGCATCGGTGGGACGCTCGCCAGTTGCCGTGGTGATGGCGGAGACAAAGTCTGCTTCGTCAACTTTCAGCCCAGTGACATCAACGCCGAAGTCGATGGTTCCGCCAGCTCGACGGACGGCCTCGGCGAGCAACTCGCTGACGGCGCCTATACCCGAACCAAATGCGGGGGAGTGCGGATAGTAAACCCCCATCGAGGTATCCATGTGGGAAATGCAGCCGTAGACCGCACGGGCCTTAGCGGGAGGCACACCTGCGTAAAGCGCCTGGAAGCTGAAAACGCGAGCGAGATCATTATCTCCGAGGAAGGCACGAATCTTAGGTTCGAGGGCGCCGAAGGCACCGAGTCGGAGGAGCGTAGTGAGGTCGCGAAGCGCGCCGGGCCCGGTGAATAGGTCCGTAACGCGGTCAAAGCTGCGGGACATGAAGTTGTCGAAGCAGGCATTGAAGAGAGTTTGCAGCCACGTGCGAAGTTTGCGGTAACCGGCGACGGTGGAGTCAGAGGCACCGAAGCGCGCGAGTTCATCGGCCATCATGTCTTCGTTGGAAAACACGTCGAGTCCGCCGCGGGTGGCAAATTCCGCACGGTAGGTGGGCGTGATTGGGGAGGCCGAAAAACCCGGGTCGATATCGCGCGCGTAGAGGCCGACGGCGGCGAGGGCATCGTCGACAAGCGAGGGCATGGTCCATACAGTTGCGCCAGTGTCGAAGACTGCGGTGAGCGATTGCTCGTCGATATCGACTGTGATGGGTTCACTGGCGCAGCGTCCGCCGACGAAACTTCCCCGCTCGACAACGGTGACATCGTAGCCATCGGCGATGGCGTAGAGCGCGGCGGTAAGTCCGGACAGGCCTGCGCCGATGATGGTCAGTCGTGGTTTGGAGCCCTTATGAGGACGAGTGACCGCACGTCGCAGACGCGGGGAATTAATGGGGGCACGAGTGGGGGAAGCAGCGGGCATGACTACGCAACACCTGGTCTAATGCTGACGAGCGGTGGCGCGAACGCCCATAGCAATGAGGTTCTCGCGCGACGTTGCAGGCAGGTCGGCATTCTCGATAGTGGAGAAAGCGCGGCTGGTCAGGCGGTCAATTTCACGTTCGACGGCATCGGCAGCGCCGGAATCAGCGATGAGATTTCGTAGCTCATCAATATCTGCAGCAGACGAGACCGCTCCCAGGCGTTCATCGATAAAGCGGGCCTTTTCAGGTGCGGAATCGAGGTAGAGGCTTAAAGCCTGGCCGACCAGTACGGTTCGCTTGCCCTCGCGGAGGTCATCGCCGGCAGGCTTGCCCGTGACTTCGGGATCGCCGAAAACACCCAGCTGATCGTCGCGGAGCTGGAATGCCACACCGATATCGCGGCCGAAGCTGCGGTAGGCCTCAACCAATTCCGCTGGGGCGCCGGCAATCGCAGCACCAATGTGGAGCGGCCGCTCGATGGTGTAGGCGGCGGTCTTGAACAGATTGATTTTCTCAGCGGTCTCGACGCGACTGTCCCGGCTGGCTTCGGCCGTGATATCGAGCAGTTGGCCGCCAAGTACTTCAGTGCGCATCGCCCGCCAGGGGACAAGTGCGCGGGTTAGCGCCTCCGAGCTGAGGCCTGAAGAGTGCATCATGTCATCAGCCCAGGTCAGAGCAACATCGCCAATGAGGATTGCGGCCGAAATACCGAAGCGGTCGGCGGCTCCATTCCAGCTATTGGCCTCGTGCTTGGCCTCGAATACCTTGTGGATAGTCGGTGCGCCACGGCGCGTATCAGCGTCATCGATGATGTCGTCATGAATGAGTGCACAGGCTTGAATGAGTTCCAGGGCGCTCACCGCGTTCATCACAGCCTGGGAATCCTCGGCTGGGGAGAAACGGCCTTCGAGGCCGCCTGCTCCCAACCACCCCTGCCAGGCGAAGGCTGGACGCACGCGCTTGCCCCCATTGAGGACGAAGGAATGGAGCGAATCTATGGCCTCGGTGTACACCGCATCGACCGACGCGACATCGTCGCCACGGCTTTTGAGGTAGTTCTCCAGCGTTTTGGTAACAGCAGCTGGTACTTCGCGGGGCTGCAGCGCGGCCAAATCCAGTTCTTCGCTCATGTGAGCCTCTCGTCGATGACGGGTAATGCTGACTCAAGAATAGGACACCGCTTAGTATGAGTGACTATGTCCTCAACAATGCCACCGTCGCCAGGCCGCCAAGTGACGATCCGCCAGGCGCTTTCAATGCCGAGCGCGGGCAGTATTCCCTTCTCGGTCGAGTTCATGCCCCCGCGTGACGACGCCGCCGAGGAACGTCTTCTTCGAGCAGCTGAGGCTTTCCATGATCTTGGTGCCTCCTTTGCATCCGTGACCTACGGCGCCGGTGGTTCTAGCCGCGACCGCACCCTGCGAATCGCCCAGCGCGTTTCGAGGCAGCCGCTTACAACGCTTGTGCACCTGACATTGGTAGAGCACACTGTCGACGAGCTGCGGGAAATCCTGCGCTCTTATCTCAGCGCGGGGCTGACGAATCTGCTTGTTCTGCGTGGTGACCCACCGGGAGACCCGCTTGGTCCTTGGGTGGAGACCGAGGGCGGTCTGCACTACGCCAGCGAGCTGATTGAGCTGATTAAGGCCGAGCCGGAGTTCGAGAAGTTTGAAATCGGCATTGCGTCGTTTCCGGAAGGACACTACCGCTCGCCGGATTTGGACCATGATACGCAGTACACGCTGGCCAAGCTGCGCGCGGGAGCCGAATACTCGATTACGCAGATGTTCTTCGATATTGAGCACTACTTACGCCTTCGAGACCGCCTGGTGGAAGCCGACCCAGTGCACGGTGCCAAGCCCATCATTCCGGGGCTGATGCCGATTACATCGCTGCGCTCAGTGCGCAGGCAGGTTGAGCTCTCCGGGGCACAGTTGTCATCCGATTTGGAGGAACGCCTGATTAAGGCAGCAGATGGTGACGAGCAGGCCAATAAAGATGAGATTCGCAAGATTGGTATCGAGTTTTCGACCAACATGGCAGAGCGGCTCATCGCCGAAGGCGTGCCGGGGCTGCACTTTATGACTATGAACTTCGCTCGCGCCTCCCAGGAAGTTTTGCACAACCTCGGCATGGCGCCCGAATGGGGCACCGGCCAGGATATGCTGCGCGGCGGTTTTTAATTGCTAAAAGTCCTGCATGTCGCGAACTCTTCGCGCCCACAGGACACCTAGCACTGAGGCTAGGACACCGGCGGCTGTGGTCACACCGGCAAATAATAGGAATTGATTCCGCTTGGTGGATCCAGCCGGCGACGAAGCCCATACATTATGGTTCTCGCCACTGGCGAGCTGCCATTCCACCTTGTTCGGTTCGGTCTGGCGGCCATTGGAGTCAGTAACCTGCTCCGGGAACGCGACGACGAAATCAACCTTCGCGCCGGGCAGGTGAGTCAAATCCATGTGGCCGTTCATCGAAATCTTGCCGCCACCGGTACGGTCTAGGTCGATGTCTACGCGATCGTCGGAAAGCTGTCGGAGCGTATCGGTGAGTTCAATGAAGTGCAGCTCGTTGAACGAGACTTCCATCTTTCCTGTGGAGGAGTCGATTACTCCCTGCGAGACGCGGTCGGAGAGATCTTCCGGTACTTGCCACTGCTCAAATTGGGAACGGACTTCCTCCGTGGGTGTTACGTGAATTGTGCCCGAGACCCTGTCGTCGCCGGAAATGGTAATGCCAGCCTGTGCGTCAAAGCAGCCGCTGAGCGGCAAGATGGCGGCAATTCCGGCCATTGCTGTGGCAATGCGCAGAGGCGAAAGCCGTCGACGTGGTGTGGAAGGTTCACTCGGTGATGATGTCACGGGGAAGATCTACTCCTAGAACTGCGAAGGGACGGGAGTCCCCTGTGAAATAAAAGTTCCTTAAAACATCCTTGAAACCAAATTGGCGGTAGAGCTGCCATGCCCTATTGGCCTCATTCGGGTATTCCGGGGTTGACAACAGAACTCGCGTCTCTGGGCGGGAATCGACCAACTCGCGGAGCAGTCGTTTACCGAGTCCCCGCCCCTGAAAGCTGGGGTGTATGTGAATCTCAGACAGTTCGGCGTAGTTGCCCAAGAGCTTGACGACGTCCGGTAGCGAGCGCCCGTCCATGAGCAGTCCATCTCTTACCTGGCGATACCACCAGTGCGTGTCCAATCCTGTACGGCAGTAGCCGATGCCAACCAACCTGCAGCGCGGGTCGCGGAGAGCCTGGGCAGGGGAGAGCTCTTTGGGGTGAGCTATGGCTGCAGCAGCCATGAAGCCGGGTTGAGTGGTTTGCTTCTGCCATTCGTGGAGACGACCGGGCAAGATTGCGGGGTTGTACTGCATCGCGGTGATGTAGAGAGCCACTGCTTCTTGCAGGCGGAGATTGAAGTCTCCTGCTGTCATCGGAACCACGCTGTATTTCACAGTGACCAGATTAGCGACTTGGACGAACTTAGTTGTGAGATTACTGCAATAACATCGAGTCGAACAGGTGTGCGAAAGTGCGCATGGCGTAGTCCGGGCTTGGGGATAGATTGCAGTCAATCCCGCTAAGGAGAAGCGGAAAATCCGTGCTCATGTGAATGCTGTGTGAAAGGAGAAGCAGGGTGGTGGCAAGGTCGAACGTGGTGGAGTTTAGGGCGATTTCGCAGTCGGGTTCGGTCGCCCCGGTCGGTGTCTCAAGGCAATCGCTGGAGCTGCTGGGGCGGGCAGAGGCTCTGCTAGCGAATGCTCGGAATGCCAGCTCTGATGAGATGTTGGAGCTTTCCTACTGTGCGGCGCTGCGTTGCGCAGGCGCGCTGTTGAATCGCGACGATGTGTCGGTGGCTGGGGGTTCTGGCTCGGGCGCTCGTTCGGGCTCGGTAGTTAAGCGTCGTCGTTCGGCAACACAGAGTGCCTGGTTGCGTTTAAAGAAAGAGCAGCCCGAATTTGATAGCTGGGTCACCAAGTTTGAGCAGTTCACCGCGCTGCGTGAGGAAGTCCGGTTGGGTATTTCGCGTCGCATTGACTCTCGGCGGGCGCAGGAGTTGTGGGATTTAAGTTGTGCATTCTTGGGGGCTGTCCGGGCTGAGCTGGGTGTTCTGCCCGCAGCTGCGTAAGCCGGTGGGGGCGTGTTAGAGCGTTGCTTTCCTAAATAAATGGGGGATTGTTCGGATTCATGGAACAATAGAGGTGAGTCGCCCGTTGAAGGGGTAAGAATGAAGCTAACGGACGCCGCGTTAGCAGCACGTGGCCTGTAATTAACTTTGTTGTATCGGCATTGTTAGTTGAGGGGTCAAGGCTCGCCAGTATCGCGGTGGGCAATGCTCAAGTAGGCGATGGAGGAATTGTGGGACTATCTGAGCACGAACAGCGGATGCTCGACGAAATCGAGTCTGCACTCTACGCTGAGGATCCTAAATTTAGTTCGACGATGGCCGGAAATGCGTTCAGCTTTCCGGAGGAAAACAGCGCACCTCGTGGGTTTTCCATCCAGGTTTTTGCGCTCATGCTCCTCGGTCTGCTGATGTTGATTGGCGGCGTCGCTCTTTTCTCTGTGAGCAATTGGTTCATTGTGTTATCGGTTGCCGGCTTTGGCCTTATGTTCGGTTCCGGCGTTTGGGCTCTGACCGGCGCCGGTAAGCAGGAGAAGGCTAGTTCTGCTTCGGGGCTGAGCTTTGGAAAGACTAAGTCCGGGGCGGCAAAGAGTCGTCGAGGGACCTCGGGTAGCCGTGGCTCCTCTGGTGATTCCACGTTGGAATCGCGTTTCCGTGGCCGCTTCGAGGGGCGTTAGGGGATAAGCCTCAAGAATTAACAAGTGAGGGCAAGCCAGCGATGGCTTGCTCTCACTTTTTTGTTTTTCTAGACGTGAATCGTCTCCACAAGATCTCACCCACTTTGCCCCACCCCGAGTCTCCACTTTCCCCCACTTAGCTATTGGGATGGAGGAATTCTTATCTGCGGTCGTTGTTGGTATCTCCGAAAGTTTGGCTCTGGCGACATAAAATTGCAGGTCAACGCGCTAAGTCTGGCGACCAGGTTGAATCTGGATGGTTTTTAGCAGGTAAGTGGTGGGTAGTGGGGCGTAAACTGCTTTCTGTTAACAATGTGGTTGGTGTGGCGTCGTTATCGGCGTGGTTGCGGGTGGGTGCCCCACTTTTTATTCGCGCTTTAATTGTCGAGGTGATTCTTTAAAAGTCCAGGTCAATTGGGTTAAAGTGGATGTCCTGGCGGCGGGGTTGCGCTGATTCTGTGACTATTTTTCTTCTTCTTGTGTTGATAGTGGCAGATAGTGGGGTAAAGTGGGGCGTGATGTTGATTGAGGTTGGTCAACATTGCAGAAGTGAATATCCGATTTGCGCTTAAAGTTTGGCGAGATTTTGGCACTGCGGTAAAGCACAGCCCTCCGGCTCTGCTTGAAGGCAACGCCTAAATCCCTGAATTCGGTAAGCGTTTGTGCGTTGACATTGAGGTTGACACGGGGATAGGAGGCCAGTGACGCATGTTTCTGGGCACCTATACGCCGAAGCTTGATGACAAAGGGCGCCTGACGTTGCCAGCGAAGTTCCGTGAGGATCTCGCAGGTGGCCTGATGGTCACTAAAGGGCAGGATCATTCTCTGGCGGTGTATCCGAAAGAGGAGTTCGTCAAATTAGCTCAGCGGGCTACTAAGGCCTCTCGTACGAATGCCAAGGCGCGAGCTTTCATCCGAAATCTTGCGGCGAGCACCGATGAGCAGCGTCCTGATGGCTCGGGGCGAATCACGTTATCGATGGATCACCGTCGGTACGCGAATCTCTCCAAGGAGTGCGTGGTTATCGGCTCTATTGACTTTCTGGAGATCTGGGACAAAGAGTCCTGGGAGGCCTACCAGGCGGAGCATGAAGCTGATTTCTCCGAAGGTGAGGATGACTCGCTGTTCGGCGTTTTATAAACCGCTTGGAATAACCGAAAAGAGGGAATGTCCGCATGGACTCTGCCTGATAGCCCCTGGTGTACTTCCCCGATACCAGGTTCTGTCAGGCGGGGCCCTGTGAACATCCCCGCTTTTTGTTTTAAGCACCGATAGCAGCATTCCCAGTAGTGCTCATGAGGTGCGGTCTGGTTGCTGGCGCGGCACTCGTCGTTAAGCAAACCGGGAATACACTCGATAGATTCTCTGACCAGTGCGAACATACCCGGTGAGGAGGGGAAATGAACGGATCGGCACCTGCGGATGATCGCAAGTCCGGCGAGTTTGGTCATGTCCCCGTTTTGCTTCATCGAGTAACTGATTTGTTGCGCCCGGGCATCGAGGCACTGGGTGACGACGCAGTAGTTGTCGACGGCACTCTTGGTGCCGGTGGACACACGGAATACCTGTTGGAGCAGTTCCCGAAGCTCTGCGTTGTTGGACTCGATCGCGATGACAATGCATTGCGAGGGGCAGAAGAACGTCTCGCGCGCTTCGGTGATCGCTTTGTAGGGTTCCGTGTGCGTTTCGATTCGCTCGCCGAGGTGCTCAGTGGTGAAATTTCTGCAGCCGCGGGTGGAAGTGGCGCGGAGGACATTCTCGCCCGCGCCGCTGAGAAGGGCATTGCAGGTGCGCTTTTCGATCTCGGTGTTTCCTCGATGCAGCTTGACCAAGTCAATCGTGGATTCGCCTACCGAGTCGACGCCCCGCTGGACATGCGCATGGATGCAAGCCAGGGGATTACCGCAGCGGATGTGCTCAATACCTATTCGCACGGTGATATCGCGCGCATCCTATCGACTTACGGCGACGAGCGCTTCGCCGGCAAGATCGCCTCGGCAGTCCTGCGTGAGCGGGAGAAGGAACCGTTTACGACCTCCGGTCGTCTGGTCGAGCTGCTCTACGAAACCATTCCGGCGGCATCTCGCCGCAAGGGCGGACACCCGGCCAAGCGTACGTTTCAGGCTCTTCGTATCGAGGTAAATCGTGAGCTTGAAGCTCTGGAAAATGTACTGCCACAGGTCTGCAATGCACTCGCAGTCGATGGGCGTGCAGTGTTCATGAGCTACCAGAGTCTGGAAGACCGCATCGTCAAGAAGGACTTTGCGGAGCGCGTGAAGTCGACAACCCCACCGGGGCTCCCGATGGAGCTTCCGGGGCATGAACCGCACTTTGCTCTCATCACGAGAGGTGCGGAGAAGGCGTCGGCAAGCGAGATCGAAGACAACCCCCGAGCCGCACCGGTGAGAGTTCGCTGTATCGAGCGGATTCGAGCCGATTGACCCAAACCTTTCAACCGCACCAAACGCACCCTTAACGATCTAAGTACTGGGAGAACTTTCGAGCATGGCAACGACAATCACGGAGCACGCCCCCACCCGGCGCACCTCCCGCGGCGCATCTGCAACCGTCGCCGGTGCCAAGACGAAGACTCGTCAGCGCGGTCGCAGCGCCCGCACGAAACAGGATCTTTATCAGCGCCGGCGGTTTGGGCGCACAGGTTCTCAGCAGGTCATCTCGGTGCGTGGGCGTCGCGTTACGACGTCCTCGAGGGATAACCACAAGTTTGCCGGTGCGGCCGTGATGATCATTCTCGTCGTTGCCGGAATCGTGGCGGCGATGTGGCTGTCGGGTATTTCGACCTCGACATCCTTGCAGCTGGATGCTGCGCAGACCAAGGAAAAGGAGCTGCGTAACCAGCTGGAGGTGCTCGAGCGGGATGTTGCTTACATGAAGTCAACCGGTGCTATCGCGCAGCGTGCTGTGGAAGAGGGCATGGTCAATCCGGAGCAGCCTGCCGTTTTGACGACCGATCCGGAAGGCAAGGTCGTGGAAGTGCGACCGGGCGATGAGAAGCAGCAGAAGATTGTCGACCTCAATAACGAGTCGCCGAATATTCCGCATGCGCCGTCGTCGAACCCGAAGGACACCGAGAATGTTCCGGGGATGCAGGCACCGGCCATTGAGGAAGCGCACCCACGTCCGAACGGGTTGCCGGCAACCGCTCCGTATGCGCCGCAGAACCATGAGCCCGCACCAGCACCTGCGCCGGCTCCGGCACCCGCGCCTGAGGCTGAAGCGCCAGCGCCAGCCCCAGAAGCGCCAGCCGCGGCGCCGGAAGCACCGGAAGCTCCGGCACCCGAGCCAGCTCCAGCACCGTAGGAACTTAGAAAACAAACTGGGCCAAACTGGCCAACTGTCCGATATTCTGGCGGTTCCACTGTTTCTGGTCAGTCGACTGTAGACTAATTAATTCAGTACTCGCGATGGCAGGGAATACCGCCTAACGTTATCGCGCGCGGGAGAATCGACTTAGTAGAAAGCACTAGCGCATGATTCGATCTGAAGACGACTACCCCAACCGTGGAGGGGGGTATGACTTCGGCGAACGTGCTTACCGAATTACATCCCGTGAGCGCAGAGGCCAAAGTCGCGTTCGGGATGGTCAGCGCAGCCGGGGGCTCGATGCTAAAACCAACCGAAGCGTGCCCCCGCGCGAAAAAATGCGCATTAGTAATAAGGACTTCATCCGACGTCGCAACTGGCTGCAGTTTATAGGCGCTATCGCAGTTGTAGTGCTGGTCTCCCGTTTGGCTTGGGTGCAGCTCGTCGCAGGTCCT
Organism: Corynebacterium sp. HMSC061H03; assembly: GCF_001838215.1. Taxonomy (NCBI): domain Bacteria; kingdom Bacillati; phylum Actinomycetota; class Actinomycetes; order Mycobacteriales; family Corynebacteriaceae; genus Corynebacterium; species Corynebacterium sp. HMSC061H03. The sequence goes on along the minus strand of NZ_KV836075.1, from coordinate 156,729 downwards.
GACCTGTCGGCGGCGGCGCAGAATCAGCGCACGGTGGAAGTTGTTGATGCAGCTCGGCGCGGTGCGATTCTCGATCGTAACGGAGCTCAGCTTGCCTTCACTATGGAGGCACGCAGTATTACCGTTCACCCGAACACTTTGCGCAAGTGGATTGGGGACGCCCATAAGCAGCGCCCGGATGATGTCGCTACCTACGATGAACGCCTCGAGCAGATCGCCAAGGATTTGCCGAAGCTACTCGACGTGGCCGACATCGACGCGGAGAAGTCGGGAAGCAGTCGCCGTCGTCAAGCGGAACCCGAAACCGAGGAGAACTCGGTGATGAGCGCGCCGTCCCGGGTGAGCTCGAAGGACATTCTGGAGAAGCTGCGCAATGAGGACAGCACCTATGAGGTGCTCGTGCGTAATGTCGACCCGGACAAGGCCGCTGCCATCGTGGAAAAGTATCCGGAACTGGTGGCGGAGCGTCAGGATATTCGCCAGTACCCGAATGGGGCGACGGCGGCTAACGTCATCGGCAAGATTGGCATGGATGGCGTCGGCCAGTTCGGCTTTGAAGCCTCTCGTGATGCCACTTTGCAGGGTATTAACGGTGGCAAGACCATTGATATCGCCTCTAACGGTGTGGCAATCCCGGGATCCACGCGCGATGTCCACGCAGCTGTGGACGGTACGACTTACGAGCTGACCCTGGACCTCGACATGCAGTACTTTGTCCAGCAGCAGGTCAACCAGGCGAAGGCCAACTCGGGAGCGAAGGATGCGTCGGCAGTCGTGCTCGACGCGAAGACCGGCGAAGTGCTTGCAATGGCGCAGGCGGACACGGCTAACCCGAATAAGGATATGGGGGCCGAGCTCGAAGAGGGGCGCACTATCGGAAACTCCGCTGTATCGAACCCATTTGAGCCGGGCTCTGTAGCAAAGATCATTACCGCCGCGGCCGCTATCGAAGATGGCAAGACCACACCGGATGAGGTTCTGCAGGTCCCGGGCACGATTGATATGGCGGGTGTCACCGTGCGCGATGCATGGGAGCACGGCACGGAAGCTTTCACGACGACCGGTGTATTCGGCAAGTCCTCCAATGTCGGCACCCTAATGCTGGCAGAGCGTTTGGGTCAGGACCGCTTCGCTGAGATGCTGCATCTCTTCGGGCTGGGGCAGTCCACGGGTATCGAGTTGCCCAGTGAATCGTCCGGCTTTGTGCCACAGCGTCCGCAGTGGTCCGGCGGTACATTTGCGAACCTGCCCATTGGTCAGGGTATGGCCATGACACTGCTGCAGATGACAGGAGTTTTCCAGGCAATCGCCAACGATGGCGAGCGCATCCCGCCGCGTATGATTCGTTCGACAATTTCCCCGGACGGCACGAAGACGGCAACAGAGCGCCCGGAAACAGTGCGTGTGGTTAGCCCGGAGACCGCCCAAACTGTGCGCGCTATGTTTGAAGGCGTTATGCAGTCTGATCCCACGGGGCAGCAGTCGGGTACCGCGGCCGGCAATAGTATTGAGGGATACTCGCTCACAGGCAAGACAGGTACGGCGCAGAAGTTTGACCCCGACACCGGCGCGTACTCGAATTCCAAGTACCACATCACGTTTGCAGGCATCGCGCCTGCCGACGATCCCCGTTTTGTCATTGGCATTATGCTTGACGAACCCCAGCGTGGTGTCCATGGTGACGGCGGTCAGTCAGCAGCCCCACTGTTTAAGGACATCGCCGCTTGGGCGCTTAACCGCTACAACGTACCGCCGTCGCCACCCCGCGAGGGCAAGTTGTTGCTGCAGCCGTAACGAGGTCACCACCACAATGAAGTTACCGCGACAGCACTAATACACAGACTTTTATTACTTTGGTTTCTGCAAAGTGAATCTCTTGAATTTTTCCAACCTGTTGTACACCAACGACTGACTTGAAAGAGGGAACAGCCAATGACCGCCACCCTTGCGAAATTGTGTAACCTCGCGCATGGCCGACTTGACGGCATTACCGAATCCGCGGCGGCAGGAGCGGATATCGCCGCAATCGAACTCAACGCTGCCGAAGTGCCTGAAGGCGGAATGTTTGCTGCCGTCCCAGGTACTCGCACGCATGGTGCGCGCTACGCGCAGCAGTCGGCTGCTACAGCGATCCTGACTGATGAGGAAGGTCTGAAAATCCTGCGGGAAGCAGGGGAGACTCGACCAGTCCTGGTTGTCGACGATGTCCGGGCCGTCATGGGGCACGTTGCTGCAGAAATCTACGATCACCCCTCGGATTCACTGACCATCATTGGGGTTACCGGCACCTCTGGCAAGACCACCACGACCTACATGCTGGAGGGCGCGCTCCTGGCAGCTGGATGCTCGACAGGCATCATTGGTACTACCGGCACGCGCATCAATGGCCGTGCCGTTCCGTCGAGCCTGACTACCCCAGAGGCTCCAGCCCTCCAGCGCCTGTTCCACCAGATGCTCTCCGAGGGTGTGACGCACGTTGTCATGGAGGTTTCTTCCCACGCACTGTCGTTGGGACGTGTAGACGGAGTCAGTTTCGACGTCGGCTGTTTCCTCAACCTCTCGCAGGATCACCTGGACTTCCACAAGACCTTGGAAGAGTATTTCCAAGCCAAGGCCAAGCTCTTTGATCCTGAAGGTCCGACACATGCACCGAAGGCTGTCGTGTGCATCGACGACGACTGGGGTGTCCGCATGGCAGATATCGCTGCCGGCGACCCGGATGTCCAAGTCACCACTGTCCATACTCAGCATCGCGTAACCGACAAGACGCCAGCTGCCGAGGTCTTTGCAGAATGGCACGCCGCTGCAGCCACTGTCGCCACTAACGGTGTCCAGCATGTGGAGCTAACGCGAAACAACACTGACACAGTTGAGGTGGAAGTTCCTCTGCCGGGTGCTTTCAACGTTGCCAATGCCGCAGTCGCATGGGCTGTGCTCGATGCGATTGGGCATGCCAATGACGCGGCCAAGAGCGGTCTGGCACAGGTGCGTGTGCCAGGCCGCATGGAGCGCATCGATCGCGGACAGGACTTCCTGGCTGTGGTGGACTATGCCCACAAGCCAGCCGCAGTAGCTGAAGTGTTGGCCACCTTGCGTGCACAGACCGAAGGTCGCGTGCTGGTTGTCGTCGGCGCCGGTGGCGACCGCGATAGTGCCAAGCGTCCAATTATGGGAGCTGAGGCTGCATGCGGTGCCGATGTCGTCATCATCACCGATGACAATCCACGCTCCGAGGTGCCCTCTGAAATCCGTGCGGCCGTGGTCGCCGGTGCGAAGGAAGCGGTTGCCAGCAGCAAGGCCAGTTCTGACACGGTTGTTGAGGAAATCGGCGATCGCGGCCAGGCAATTCGCCGTGTCGTCGAACTTGCCCACAGCGGCGACAGCATCGTGGTGGCAGGCAAGGGACACGAAACCGGCCAGGATATCGGTGGCGTGATTCACCCGTTCGATGACCGTGAGCAGCTGGCCGAAGCACTCACACAGCGACTGGAGGGATCCGCTGATTGAGATTGCTGAAATCGCTGAGGAAGCGCACCACCTGACATGCCTACCGCGAACCATTCGCGGTAAGCGAATAGAATCAAGAAATCATCCTTTACTAGGCGCCTGGAACTCTAACCAACAAGGACTATAGACATCATGATTGCCCTGACCGCCGCGGAAATCGCTCACATCGTGGGAGGTGAACTCGCCCACGTCAATGATGACGCCACAGTGACTCAGCCCGCAGAATTCGATTCCCGAAAGATTCGCGAAGGCTCGCTCTTCCTCGCCCTACCGGGCGCGCGTGTCGACGGCCACGACTTCATCGATCAGGCTGTGGCAGCTGGAGCGACGATGGCACTGGCGGCACGAGATGTTGGGCAACCTGCGGTCGTCGTCAAGCCCCTTGGTAAGCAGGACTCCAATGCCGACGCATTTGCACACGATCCGGATGGTTCCGGGGCGGCGGTGCTGGAAGCGCTTGGTAAGTTGGCGCGTTACGTCGTCGACGAGCTGAAGAAGGATCAGCTGCATGTCGTCGGTGTGACGGGTTCGGCGGGAAAGACGTCGACGAAGGACATGATGGCGACGCTGCTGCGTACCGACGGTCCGACGGTGGCGCCGAAGGGGTCGTTTAACAACGAAATTGGACATCCGTACACGGTGCTGCAGTGCACTTCGGAGACGAAGTACCTGGTTGCGGAGATGAGCGCACGCGGAATTGGGCATGTGGCCCACCTGGCGCGCATTGCGCCACCGACTATTGGTGCGGTGCTCAATGTTGGCACGGCGCACCTTGGTGAGTTTGGCTCGCGCGAGGCAATCGCGCAGGCTAAGGGCGAGCTCGTGGAAGCGCTGCCGGCTGCGGAGCAGGGCGGTGTGGCCGTACTTAATGCCGACGATGACTACGTCACTGGCATGGCTCCGCGTACCCAGGCGAAGGTGGTGTTCTTCTCTGCAGATGAGAACTCCGAACGCCACGCAACCGCGGATTACCGCGCCACGAATGTGCAGCTCGACGATCTTGCTCGTGCATCTTTTGACCTGCATGTACCGGACGGGCGTACATTCCCGATCCAACTGCAGGTCTATGGTGCGCACCAAGTGGCCAATGCCCTGGCGGCGATTGCGGTGGCAGTGGAATCCGGTATTGATGCTGAGCAGGTCGCAAAGGCGATGGCCGCGCATGTGGCAGCGTCAGAGCGGCGCATGGATGTCCAGCAGCTCACTGGCAACATCGTCGTTATTAACGATTCCTACAATGCCAACCCTGATTCGATGCGTGCGGGGATTGATGCTCTGGCACGTACAGCAGCTGGCCCAACGCACCAGGACGCCTCATCGTGGGCCGTGCTGGGACAGATGGGTGAGCTTGGTGATTCCGCTGAAGATGAGCACTCGTCGCTTGGCGAGTACCTTGTGGGCCGCGGCATCGATCGACTAATTGCAGTCGGAGAGAGTTCTAATGTGCATGCCCTGGCCGACAAAGCGGAAGAGTTGGGGTTAAATACTTCTAGGGTGCCGGATACATCCACTGCCGCGGATTTGGTGGCGGCCGAGGTGCGTCCGGACGATGTGGTGTTAGTCAAGGCCTCCTATGCGGACGGTATGTGGCGGGTCGCGGACTCGCTGGCTGCCAAGGTTGGGACTACGCCCGAAGGTGAAAGCGGAGAGGAAAAGTAAGTGATTCAACTTATTCTCAGTGGTGCGATTGCATTTCTGGTGAGTGTCTTTTTAACACCAGTGCTTATTCGCAAATTCTCTGCTGAAGGTCTTGGCCAGGAGATCCGTGAAGAAGGGCCGAAGAGCCACCTGCGCAAGCGGGGAACTCCGACTATGGGCGGCATCGCCATCATCGCCGCAATCGTCGCTGGTTATTTCCTCTCACACCTCGTTACGTATATCCAGACTGGCGTGGGGCCGTCCGCCTCCGGTCTGTTGGTGATGTTCCTGGTTCTGGCGATGGGCGCATTGGGTTTTGCCGATGACTTCATCAAACTCTACAAAGGACGCAACCTGGGGCTGAACAAGACAGCGAAGCTGGTTGGGCAGCTGGCGGCAGCGCTGATTTTCGGCGTGCTGCTGCTGCAGTTCCCGGATGCGTCTGGCTTGACTCCCGGTTCGACGAGCTTGTCGCTGATTCGAGATATTCCGTTCCTGAATCTGGCACCGGGGCCTGTGTGGTTCGGCATGATTGTCTTCCTGGTATTTGTCTTCATCGTCATTGCCGCATGGACGAATGCCGTCAATCTCACTGATGGCCTTGACGGCCTGGCCGCTGGCGCCACCGCGCTGCTACTGGCCACCTACACGCTGATTTCCTTCTGGCAGTTCCGTAACTCTTGCGAGGCTTCGCTGGGCAGCGGTTGCTACAACGTCCGCGATCCGCTGGATATCGCCGTTATTTCCGTCGCGGGTCTGGGCGCCTGTTTGGGCTTCCTGTGGTGGAATGCAGCGCCGGCAAAGATCTTCATGGGAGATACCGGTTCGCTGGCTCTTGGCGGTTTGGTAGCGGGTCTGTCATTTGTCACCAAGACTGAGCTGCTGATGGTTATCATTGGCTTCATCTTCGTGATGGAAGTTGCTTCCGTGGCAATCCAGATCGCGGTTTTCCAGACGACTGGCAAGCGCGTATTCCGCATGGCTCCTCTCCATCACCACTTCGAAAACGGAGGTTGGGCGGAGACAACTGTTGTCGTTCGCTTCTGGCTACTCGCAGGCATTTTCAACATGATTGGCGCAGCCATCTTCTACAGTGACTGGCTCTCTCAGGTAGGCGTATTTCAATGATTAACTCACCAGACCCGACCAACCTCACCGATATCCGAAATCTCGACTTAGTCGCTACGGTGCGCTCTGGTCGAGTTCTGGTGGCAGGAGCCGGAGTTTCCGGTCGCGGTGCCATTGCGATGCTCAAGGACATCGGCTGTCCGGAAGTTGTCGTCGTGGACGATTCTGCTCTCGGCGCACTGGTTGCCGCTGACTTTTCGGTTCGGCATGTCACGACCGCAGACGCTCGCGACGAGCTTGCCGACGCGGTTGCGATTGTGACCTCGCCAGGGTGGCGTCCGACCAGTCCGCTGTTCGGCGCCGCCGCTGAGGCCGGTGTCCCGGTATTCGGCGATGTGGCGCTGGCTTTCGCCGGCGACTGTGCCCAGCTGTGGGGGCCGAAACGTACCTGGCTGGTAGTCACCGGCACTAACGGCAAGACCACAACCACCTCCATGCTGGCCGCCATGCTCGGGGAGCAGGGCGCAGCTGTGGGCAACATTGGTGTGGCTCTGTACGACGCACTGACTGCTGAGCCTCGTATCGAGGTCTTGGCCGCAGAGCTGTCCAGCTTCCAGCTGCACTGGGCTCCAAACATTCGCCCAGATGCGGGAGTACTGCTGAACCTGGCGGAAGACCACATCGACTGGCACGGTTCTTACGAAAACTACGGTCTGGACAAGACCCGTGCGCTGCGCGGTACTGTCGCAATCTACGGTGCGGATGACGCAGATGTCGTCGAGCACGTGGAAAAGATGCTGAAAAACGACGAGCTCGGCAACTCCGTCGTGGGCTTTACCGATGGTCCCCCGGAGGCACACCAGGTCGGAGTTCGCGACGGCATGATTGTCGACCGCGCTTTTGGCGGCGGCGATGCCGCAGCTGACGACTCTGGTCCGGGCATTGTCATCGCACCGGTAGCGGGAATTTCTCCTCCCGGCCGGGCAGGTGTTCTCGACGCGGTGGCCGCCACTGCGATGGCGCGCAGTATCGGTACCTCACCGGAGCAAATTGCAGCGGCATTGGAGACTTTCGAAGTTCGCGCACACCGCGGTCAGATTGTCCATAAGGCAAATGATGTCGTGTGGATTGATGACTCCAAGGCCACCAACCCCCACGCTGCCGACGCTGCACTGTCCGGTCATGAGCGTGTCGTTTGGATCGTCGGTGGTCAGCTCAAGGGCGCGGAAATCTCTCCGCTAGTGGCGAAGCATGCTCATCGCCTGCAGGCCGCCGTGGTTCTGGGCGTCGATAGGCAACTAGTCAGCGATGCGCTCTCCCGCATCGCACCTGCTGTGCCGGTCGTTGTCATTGATGACACCGACAAGGTTGATGCCATGGCAAAGGCCTGTATGGCAGCTAGTGAATATGCCAACCCTGGGGATGTGGTGCTGTTGGCACCAGCTGCCGCCAGCTTGGACATGTACTCCGGAATGGCTGAACGTGGCGACTTGTTCGCGCAATGGGCGCAGAAGGTGACGTCAACTGATGGATAACTCCCGCAAGGCTCGTAATTTAAGCGCTAGTGCCGCGACGGCACAAAAGGGGACGAAGGCTACCAGTTCACAGCGGCCCTCGTCGTCTAGCTCTAGTGCTCGAGAGCGGCCGGCGTGGGTGGAGCGTTTTAACGACTGGAAGTCGCGTCCGCTGTTCGACTACCACCTACTGATGATTATCGTCGCGCTGCTGACGTCAATCGGACTGGTGATGGTGCTGTCGGCATCCATGGCCAGCGCGGGTAATGACTCGGGCAGCGTGTGGTCGGTGTTCATCCGTCAGCTGGTCATGGTGGTGGCGGGTCTCATCTCCATGTGGATCGTGCTGCGAATGCGGGTGGAATTGATTCGCTCGCTATCGACAGCAGCGCTGATTTTGTCCTTTGTGCTGCTGGTTTTGGTGATTATCCCTGGTATCGGCATCGGCCTGGAGGAAACCGGTGCGCGTTCGTGGCTGAGTATTGGTGGTATCACCATGCAGCCGTCAGAAATCGCGAAGATCGCGCTGGCACTGTGGGGTTCGAAGCTGCTGGCTGAAAAGGTCCGCACTGCTGTGTCCTATACCGATTTGTTCGGGCTGTTCGGTGCGGTCAGCTTCGTGGTATTGGCACTGGTGATGCTGCAGCGTGACCTCGGCATGGTTGCTTCCATGGCGTTCGTCGTGGTGGCGTTGGCGTGGTTCGCTGGCCTGCCGCGCGTATTCATCACCGGGCTGCTTGCCGCTGCGGCTTTCGCCCTGGTGATTTTTACCGTCACCGCGGGTTTCCGTTCGGCGCGAATCAGGGTCTACTTGGACTCGCTGCTTGGTAACTTCAACGACGTGCAGGGCGATGCCTACCAGTCCTACCAAGGCTTTCTTTCGCTTGCCGACGGCTCTCTCACCGGTGTCGGTCTTGGTCAGTCGAGCGCGAAGTGGGGATACCTACCGGAGGCGAAGAATGACTTCATTTTCGCCATTATCGGTGAGGAGACTGGTTTCCTCGGCGCGCTGATGGTTATTTTGCTCTACGCAGCGCTCGGCTGGGTGGGACTTCGTATCGCCGGTCGCCAGAACGATCCGTTTCTCCGTTTGCTCGCGGGCACGATTACTGCTGCAACCGTGGTGCAGGCTTTCATCAACATCGGCTACGTCGTCGGTGCGTTGCCAGTGACTGGTCTGCAGCTGCCGTTGATTTCCGCCGGTGGTACATCGGCGATGGTGACGTTGTTCTCAATGGGCCTGCTGGCCACATGTGCCCGCCACGAATCGGAAGCAGTCTCTGCAATGCAGACTTCGGGACGTCCGGGGCTGGACAGGTTCCTGGGTATACCGGAGCCAATCCCGTATGACGAATCGCGTCGCCACGCGCCGAAGGTGCGTGCCCATCGCGATCCGCAACGCTTCGGTCCTCCCGTGGTGACCAGTGGAGCGCGTACTCCACGCGGCGAGGGGGCGCAGGTGCGGGAAACCTACAGTGGCCGAGCTGACCGACCCAATCGGGCCGGCCGTAGTGGAGGCAGCCGCAGTGGTCGAGGTGCCGCCCCGCAGCGTGGCTCCCGAACCTCCGGCAGCTCCGGAAACTCGGGCAGCGTTCGTGGCCGCGAAGTGGATTATTCCTCTCGTAGTGACAACGGACGGACGCGGGGATTTACAGCGAGGTCGCCGCGGGCTGGACGGTCACAGGGCTCCTGGTCGTCGTCAAGCTCAGGCCGGGGCAGTAGGATTCGGGGCGAAGGCCGTGGCGGACAGTCGCGTTCGCGCCAGCGCCCGGGCCGAAACAATAGGAACGGCGGTTCAGCACCGCGGAGGAGGAATCGATAACACCATGGCAGACAAGAATCTGGGCGCAGCCGCTGGGGCGAAAGGCGCTTCGGAGTCTGAGCAGTTTCTCAAGGAAGATGGCTCTGCTCCGACCATTGTGGTGGCCGGCGGTGGTACGGCTGGCCATATCGAACCCGCATTGGCTGTGGCGGATGCGATTTTGAACCTGCAGCCGGAAGCCCGCGTCATTGCACTCGGTACGAATCGGGGGTTGGAGTCAACCCTCGTACCGGCGCGAGGCTATGACCTGGAGCTGATTCCGCCAGTGCCGGTGCCGCGCAAGCCGACTGCGGATTTGTTCAAGCTGCCTCTCAACGTCGCTCGTGCGGTGCGTGAGACCCGCAAGGTTTTCAAGCGCATTGACGCTGATGCGGTCATCGGCTTTGGTGGCTACGTATCGGCACCGGCCTACATGGCGTGCCGTGCGGGGAAGAAGATTCCGTTCCTGGTTCACGAGGCCAACGCCCGTGCGGGCCTGGCCAATAAGCTCGGTGTCGCACTCGGGGGCGTCGGTTTGGCCGCCGTGACTGGCTCTGGTCTGAAGGCCGAGGTCGTTGGCAATCCCGTGCGTGCCAGCCTCGCGGCGCTGGACCGCGACGCCAAGCGTGCTGAAGCCCGCGAGTTCTTCGGTTTACCGCAGGAGGGACCGGTGCTCTTTGTCACCGGTGGTTCGCAGGGGGCACGTTCCATCAACGAAGCTGTTACCGGTGCAGCCGCAGAGCTCGCCAACGCCGGTGTATCTGTACTGCATGCCTACGGCAAGAAGAATCACGTCGAGGTCGAGGCTATCCGCGAGGACGCCCCCTATGTCGCTGTGCCGTACATCGACCGGATGGATCTGGCGTACTCCGCCGCCGACCTGATTTTGTGCCGTTCCGGTGCGATGACGGTGGCTGAAGTCTCAGCTGTCGGCTTGCCTGCGGTGTATGTACCGCTGCCACACGGAAATGGGGAACAGGCGCTCAACGCCACCGATGTCATCGATGCTGGTGGCGGTATTCTCATCGCCGACGAGTCGCTGACTGCGGCATCAGTTTCGGATATCGTGATTCCGCTGGTCACGTCCCCAGAAAAGCTTGCCGACGGGCGCCGCGCCCTGGCCAACATTGGACATGGTAACGCTGCGGAGAACATTGCCCGTAGGGTGCTTTCTGCGGCTGTGAACCCTAAGAAGTAAAGCGAGCATAAACATGAACGTTAATTTCGATGACTTTCAGCCGGTAACGGGAGAGCTGCCCGCAAGTGTCCACATGATTGGCATTGGCGGTGCCGGTATGTCCGGTATCGCTCGCATCCTGTTGGCTCGTGGCATTCGTGTTACCGGTTCCGATGTCAAGGAGTCCCGCGCGGTGGTGGGACTACGTGCGATGGGAGCCACCATCGCCATTGGCCATGACCGTGCGAATCTTGAGCTTGCTGGCGAGGGAGAGCTGCCGGACGCAGTGGTCATTTCCTTCGCTGCTATCCCGAAGACGAATCCGGAGCTGGCCGGTGCACATGAGCTGGACATTCCGGTGCTCAAGCGCTCCGATGTGTTAGCGCTGTTGATGCAGGACTCCAAGGCTCTCCTGATCGCCGGTACTCACGGCAAAACCTCGACTACATCGATGACCGTCGCCGCTTTGCAGGCAGCTGGTTTGGATCCGTCTTTTGCCGTTGGCGGTCTGATGAGCAAGGCCGGCGTCAATGCTCACCAGGGCAGTGGTGACGTTTTTGTTGCTGAGGCCGATGAGTCGGATGCCTCGCTGTTGACCTACCAGCCGGAAGTGGCCGTAATTACCAACATCGAGCCCGATCACCTTGACTTTTTCGGTGACGACGAGACCTACTACGCCGTCTTTGACGCTTTTGCAGAGCGCATTAAGGATGGCGGTCATCTGGTCATCTGTGCTGAGGATCCGCATGCGGCCGCATTGGGCGAGCGCGCGGTGGAGCGCGGCATTAACGTGCTGGCTTATGGTGGGGAAGAAGCCTTGGCTAAACACCCGACGCTGCCGGTCGGTGCCGTTTTGCACGGCTGGACTCCCGTCGGTGGTGGTGCCCGCGTGGAGGCCACTGTTGGCTCGACATCGGTGAGGTTTGAACTGCATCAGCCCGGCCGTCACATGGCGCTCAACGCGCTGGCTGCAATGGTTGGTGGCGACTGCGTCGGGGCAGATTTGGGGCGTATGGCGCGCGGTCTCGGTGAATTCACCGGTGTCCGTCGCCGCTTTGACTACCACGGCAGTATCGGCGAGGGGCCATTTGTTGGCGCTCGTATCTACGACGACTACGCGCATCACCCGACCGAGGTCTCCGCAGTTCTCGGCGCAGCTCGGGAGTTGGTCACCGAGGCCGGTCGTGGCAAGGTCATCGCTGTGTTCCAGCCTCACTTGTACTCGCGTACTCGCAACTTTGCCGACGAGTTCGCTGCCGCCCTGTCTCTGGCGGACAAGGCCGTATTGCTCGATGTCTTCGGCGCCCGCGAGGAGCCGCTGCCGGGCGTCGACGGCGCGCTCATTGCCAACAAAATGACCATCCCTGTGACGTATGAGCCGCATTTCACCAGCGTCCCGGCTCGCGTTCGCGAAATCGCCGAACCGCACGATGTCATTCTGACCATCGGCGCTGGCTCTGTGACGATGCTTGCCGACGAAATCGTGCGCGAGCTCAGCGGAGACAACGACGAACAGGTGGAGTCGTAGCACTGTGAAAACCAGCCGAAAGCAATCTCAGCAGACCGACGGTGCAGACCGGGGCACAACAGCGTCGCGGCGTCGGCGTTCAGCGCGCGCCCCGCGACGCGGCTGGCTCATCGGCGGTGGCCTGGTCGCGATTATCGCCATCGTTGCAGCGGTGGTGTGGTTTTCGCCGTGGCTGGTTGTGAAAAACATCGATGTTGAAGGCGTCGTCCACGGGGATAAAGACGCGATTGTCGAGGCCAGTGGTATCTCCGAGAATCAAAAGCTCATTCGCTTGGACACGGATGCCTCAGCGCGCTCCGTGGCGGGGCAGCCGTGGGTCGATAGCGTGACTGTCAGTCGTTCGTGGCCGCAGGGCGTGACTATTTCGGTACGGGAATTCACCCCGGTGGTGTTTGTCCGTGCCACTGACGGAGAGCATCTGTTTTCCGCAAATGGTCAGGAGTTCGTCACGGCAGCCCCGCCGGCGGGTGTCATCGAGGTTGTTGATGCACCTCGTGTGGATGAGCCAACAGACGGCAAAGTTGACCCCGAACCGCGCGTTATCAAGGCAGTTTTGAACGTCGTCAAGGCGTTGCCAGAACCCGTTGCACACCGTGTGGAGCGGATTAGCGCTCCTTCCGAGGCAGAGATCAAGCTATTTCTGACCGATGGATACGAGGTGTACTTCGGGTCCTCGGATAATGCGGCAGAAAAGGCACGCGCGACGGAGATTGTGCTGAACCGTGGCGAGAAGATTTGGAATGTCTCCAACCCCCGACTACCCGCTGCTAAGGGAGAGTAGAGAATGGTGGTGTCTGGAGTGATTTCTGTGGCTAAACACTATCCCTCAAGTGCAGGTTTAAGGTAGCGACACGCGCTAAAAGGTCGCTGAATTATTTGCAGTTTTCGACCACAATGGGGTCAACAGCTTTTCGGCCATGATGCACTTCTTCCGTGCGGTGTCATGGAGAGCTGTACTGCCCGGCGGTGCCAATGCTGTCGTGCGGCCCATGTGCAACGTGGCTAGATGAAATTATTTAGGACCTATAGGAAAGGGCGAGAAACGCGCAATGACCTCCCCGAATAACTACCTCGCCGTTATCAAAGTCGTCGGTGTCGGCGGCGGTGGCGTCAATGCTGTCAACCGCATGATCGAGGAGGGGCTGAAGGGTGTCGAATTTATCGCAGTCAACACCGACTCGCAGGCCCTGATGTTCTCCGACGCTGATGTCAAGCTCGACATTGGGCGTGAGGCAACTCGTGGTCTGGGAGCTGGCGCTAACCCCGAGGTTGGCCGCACTTCCGCGGAAGACCACAAGGACGAGATTGAAGAGACCCTCAAGGGCGCCGACATGGTCTTCGTTACCGCAGGTGAGGGCGGTGGAACCGGTACCGGTGCAGCTCCGGTTGTCGCGAGCATCGCCAAGAAGTCCGGTGCCCTGACTGTTGGTGTCGTAACCAAGCCGTTCGACTTCGAGGGCAAGCGCCGTGCACGCCAGGCCGCCGAGGGCATTGAAACCCTCAAGGAGGTCTGTGACACCCTTATCACCATTCCGAACCAGCGTCTGCTGCAGATTGGTGAGCAGGATCTGTCCATGATGGACGCGTTCCGCTTCGCCGACGAGATTCTTTACAACGGTGTCCAGGGTATTACTGACCTGATTACCATTCCGGGCATGATTAACGTTGACTTCGCCGACGTCCGCTCGGTAATGGCTGAGGCTGGCTCGGCTCTGATGGGCGTTGGTTCCGCACGCGGCGACGACCGTGTGATGAACGCCGCTACTCAGGCCATTAACTCCCCGCTGCTGGAGTCCACCATGGATGGTGCACAGGGTGTGCTTATTTCCGTCGCCGGTGGCTCCGACCTGGGCTTGATGGAGGTCAACGCCGCCGCGTCCATCGTGGAGGAAAAGGCTGATCCGGATGCCAACATCATCTTCGGTACCATCATCGACGACAACCTCGGTGACGAAGTTCGCGTCACTGTGATCGCTACCGGTTTTGAGCAGGGTAACGGCAACCCGCTGGACAAGCCAGCCGCAGGTGCCGCTGCACGTCCGGCTGCACAGGATGCCGAGGCGCGTCCGGCCGCTGAGCAGGCACCGCGACAGGGCAGCGCACTGCCGGGCGGTGACAACCTCGGCGCTCCGGCCCCGCGTGCGGAGGAAGAGCGCCCGGTCGCGCAGCCGCGCGAGCGTGAGGATCGCGACCGCTTTGTCCCGCGCACCAACCCGAACAGCGGTGGTCTGTTCACCGACAACCCGACACCGCGTACGCAGGAATACCGCAACTACCGTGGTGCTCACCGTTCCGAGGATCGCGATGACCGCGACGACCGTCGTGGCGGCTACCAGGCTTCCAGCGACCTGCCGGAGTGGGGCTTCTAAGAAATCATGACTGAATCCCGCCGCAGCCGAAAAATTCTGACGAATCGGCGCGGCGGGTTTTCGCTGCCACCATATGATTCCTTCAATCTTGGAGATCATGTCGGCGATGACCCGTCCGCAGTCGAACGCAACCGCCAGCGCTTGGCCGATTCTCTGGGAATCGACCGTGCCCGCTTCGTCTATATGGAGCAGCTTCACACCAACACGGTCACCGTCGTCAACGAACCACAAACTGAGCCTGTCCCGGCCACCGACGCCATCGTCACGACCACGCCGGGTCTCGCGCTGGTAGTACTCGTTGCCGATTGCGTTCCCGTCTTGCTTTCCGACGATCATGCGGGTGTCGCCGCTGCGGTACACGCGGGGCGAACCGGCGCCCGCAACGGAATCGTTCGTAAATCTGTCGAGAAGATGATTGAGCTCGGTGCCGTGCCCGAGAATATCCATGCGCTTCTCGGTGCGGCGGCTTCTGGCCACAATTACGAGGTGCCTGAGTCGATGGCCGATGACGTCGATAAGCATTTACCCGGAGCGAAGACGCGAACGAAGCAGGGGACTGACGGTGTCGACGTGCGCGCCGGCCTGATGCGTCAGCTCTATGACCTCGGTGTACGGCATGTCAATGTCGAGCCCAGCTGCACTATTGAAAGTGAGCAGTACTTTTCCTACCGGCGGGAGGGGAAGACTGGCCGTCAGGCGGGCATCGTAATCCTGCCTGAGCAGGGCTAAGTTTCAAAGTTGTAATTTTGGCGCGCCAAATTTGCGCGTGTCTATGCGATATTGCCAACCCAGCCGGTAGGTTGTGGGTAGCACAGACTTAAATTCGCACACTAAGAAGGACGTAGCAGAAGATGGCTGATTTCTTCCGTGGGGTTTCAAATTTCTTCGGTCTTACCCCGACTGATGACGCGGCTTACGACGAGCACTACGACGAGTTTGACCGCCGTGACGAGGAGCGTTTTGATGACTCCTATGCCGACTCGCGTCGTGCGGAGCGTCACCGCTACGAGCTGCGCGAAGAGGCTCCACGTGAGGCTGCAAGTGTGAACTCCCGCGAGGAGGACTACCGCTACGGCAACCTGCACTCCGTTGCTGAGACCAAGGAACCGGAGCAGGTCTTCATCAAGCCGGAAAGTGGTTTCCAGGACAAGTACTCCAAGGCTCCGGACATCGGTTCGCACTTCCGTGACGGTGACATTGTCACCTTCGACCTGAGTGAGCTTGACCCATCTGAGGCTAAGCGCTATGTCGACTTCGTTGCTGGACTGGTTTTCGGTCTGCGCGGTCGAATCAAGGCTGACGGCTCCGTGTTCACCCTGTACCCGCATGGCTGCGATGTCAACGAGGGCCAGTTCGACCGGATGTCCGGCTAGTCAGCCGGCTCGCATGGCTTGTTAGTGTTTCGTATTTCGATTAATTAGCTAGACTGTTTATTCGTGTCTTCACTACTGCTAGTTCTGCTAATCCTGCTGAAGCTTTTCACCTATCTGCTGTTGGCTCGCATTGTGATTGAAATGATTCAGTCATTTTCTCGCTCTTGGCGACCAGGCAGGGTGTTTTCGTCGATTGGCGAAGTTGTTTTTGTCATTACCGACCCGCCGGTGAAGCTGTTGCGCCGACTCATCCCGCCTATGCCGATGGGCAACGTGATGGTGGACATGTCTGTGCTTGTTTTGTTCTTCATCCTTATGATTCTGCGAATGGTGCTGCAGGTAGCTCTCGGCGCGGTGGCGTAAATATCGCTAACTGTTTGCTTGGGATCCACAATGTGGATTTCGGTGGAGCTGTGTTGTTTTGACTGTCCCGAATGCGATGTTCTCGGGCATTGAATTGCCGCCGGGGGTGTTAATCGGGGGCAACAATAGGAACCCGTTGGGGATTGTAATCCCCAATGGGTTTTTATTGTGTCGGGGGTAAAGTTCTGTGGCTAAAGGTGCAGGGTAAGGGCGAGGTTTAACGTTTTACTAGAACTTTGCCATTGGTTAGAACGTGGGGGATAGAGTCCTGCCCAAAATAAATGGGGTGAGGACTGTGACTAGAGCAGGTAGGATTGGCCGGGTAAACAGTACTACTGGAAATAATTCTCTTAAGATTTCTTAAGAACTGTCCGCTCAAAGTGTTAGGGGAACTCACCATGCCGTTGACTCCGGCTGATGTGCATAATGTGGCTTTCAGCAAGCCTCCGATTGGCAAGCGTGGTTACAACGAGGACGAGGTCGATCAGTTCCTCGACCTCGTGGAGGACGCACTGGGTGAGCTCCAGGATGAAAACGCTGAGCTGCGCCAGCGGGTTGAGGACCTTGAGGGTCAGCTAGAGCAGGGTGGCGGCGCAGACTACGCTGCTTCCGGTGCTGCCGCTGCGGCGCCGGCTGTCGATGAGGACAAGCTGCGCAAGGAAATTGAGCAGGAGCTGCGCGCTGAGTACAACGAGCGCCTGAGCGCTCAGCAGCAGGAGATTGAGGCTCACTACCAGGATCGTCTGGATGCTCTTGAGAAGCGTGCTTCTGAGGCAGAGGCTTCTGCACAGCAGGCTTCCTCCGCAGCTGCGGAGCAGCCGCAGGCAGTTGCAGCAAGCACCGGCACCGAGTCGCAGGAAGTTAGCCTCCGCGCTGCTCGTATCCTGCAGGCTGCTCAGGACACCGCTGATCGCGTCACCACTGACGCCGACGCTGAGGCCAACAAGCTTGTCACCGAGGCTCGTGAAAACGCTGACCGCACCGTGGCAGAGGCCAATGAAGAGGCCGAGCGCACTATCACCAACGCTCGCAATGAGGCAGAAGCAACTTTGGCTGATGCCAAGAAGCGCAGTGAGCAGCTGTTGGCTGATGCCCGTAACGAGTCTGAGTCGACCCTCACTGACGCTCGCCAGCGCAGCGAGCAGATGATCAGCGACGCAGACGCTCGCTCTAACGCCACCATCACCGCAGCGCAGCAGAAGGCAACCGCGCTGCAGGACGATGCAGAGCGCAAGCACCACGAGATCATGACCACCGTCAAGGAGCAGCAGACCGCTCTGGAGGGGCGCATCGAGGAGCTGCACATCTTCGAGCGCGAGTACCGCACTCGCCTGAAGACCTTCCTGGAGTCCCAGCTCGACGACCTGAACTCTCGCGAGTCGGCTGCCCCGGCCGACGGCTACAACAACTAATTACGTAGCCAACACGTAGAAAACCACCACGCTCGGCTCCCCAGGGAGGGGAGGCAGAGCGCGGTGGTTTTTGCTATCTTTCCCTGCGAACCAATCGCATTCTTTGTTCCGGTCAGGGTTGTAGTAGTTGCCTGAGACACTGCTATACTGACGACCATACGCGCAATGAGCCGGCCATCACCGGGGAGCGTTTCGGAAGAACAGTCCAGTAGAAAATGGGCCCAGTAGAACCGAACGGTTTGGCACCGTTACAAAGCCTTATTAAATAAGCGGGCTATCGCGTGAAGCCGCATGGTTCTTGTTCGCAAGAACCGTCGTAAAGCGTGATGCCAAGCGGGGTGGTACCGCGCGAGACTCCTTTTCAGCGTCACCAGTACCAACGCTGAAGGGGCTAGGCATGCGTCCCCGTGGTGAGTATTAATGATGTTCGACCACGGAAGTGACGTAGAAACGGTGTCTAATTCGAACGATGTAAATGCCTCTGCTGAGGCCACTCCGGCAGGTGGCGCGTATCCGCGCACTGCTGACTTTGGTAAGTACACCTCCAGCCCGAAGTTTCCGGAACTGGAGGAAAAGGTTCTGGAGTACTGGGGCAAGGACAGCACTTTCCAGGCCTCTATCGATCAGCGTAATGGTGCTGACGAATACGTCTTTTATGATGGCCCGCCGTTCGCCAACGGTCTACCGCACTACGGTCACCTGCTGACCGGTTACGTCAAGGACATTGTTCCGCGTTACAAGACCATGCGTGGCTACCAGGTTGGTCGCGTCTTTGGCTGGGACTGCCATGGTCTGCCGGCTGAGCTGGAGGCAGAGAAGCAGCTCGGTATTAAGGACAAGGGCCAGATCGAGGAAATGGGTCTGGCTAACTTCAACAAGTACTGCGCTGAGTCGGTGCTGCGGTACGCGGGCGAGTGGAAGGAATATGTCACTCGTCAAGCGCGTTGGGTTGATTTCGACGGCGGATACAAGACCATGGACATGAGTTACATGGAGTCCGTGATTTGGGCCTTCAAGGAGCTCTACAACAAGGGCCTGGTCTACCAGGGATTCCGCGTGCTGCCGTACTCCTGGGCAGAGCACACCCCGCTGTCCAACCAGGAGACCCGCCTGGATGACTCCTACAAGATGCGGCAGGACCCGACTCTGACCGTGACCTTCCCGTTCACCGGCGCCAAGGCAGGCTCGGCAGCGGAGAAGACGCTGGCGGACAACCCGGTGCTCGCTGACACTGCAGCTATCGCTTGGACCACCACGCCGTGGACGCTGCCGTCCAACCTTGGTCTGGCCGTGAACCCGAAGGTCACCTACGCCGTAGTTAAGGTCGGCGAGGATTCCTCCGTGCCGGAGTTTGCAGGTAAGACCTTCCTGCTGGCAGAAGCGCTGATTGGTGCCTACGCCAAGGAATTGGGCAAGGAACACGAGGTCGTGGCTACCTTCGCTGGTGCTGACCTGGAAGGTCTGACCTACCAGCCGATCTTCGACTACTTCGCAGATCACCCGAACGCTTTCCAAATCATGGTGGCCGATTATGTCACCACCGAGGACGGTACTGGTGTGGTCCACCAGGCGCCGGCCTTCGGTGAAGACGATATGAACACCTGTAATGAATACGGCATTGATGTCATCATTCCGGTGGACATGGACGGTAAGTTCACTTCGCAGGTGCCGGAGTACCAGGGCAAGTTGGTCTTTGACGCCAACAAGGACATCATCCGTGACCTGAAGGCCGCTGGCCGCGTCGTCCAGCACCGCACCATCGAGCACTCCTACCCGCACTCCTGGCGTTCGGGCGAGCCGCTGATCTACATGGCACTGCCGAGCTGGTTTGTGTCCGTTACCAAGATCCGCGAGCGCATGGTGGAGCTCAACCACAACGAGATTGAGTGGATGCCGGAGCACGTCCGCGACGGTCAGTTCGGCAAGTGGCTCGAGGGCGCACGTGACTGGAACATCTCCCGTACCCGCTACTGGGGATCGCCTATTCCGGTGTGGGTTTCCGACAACGACGAGTACCCGCGTGTCGACGTCTACGGTTCCCTCGATGAGCTGGAGGCGGACTTCGGCGTTCGCCCGACCACACTGCACCGTCCGGAGATTGACGAGCTGGTTCGCCCGAACCCGGACGACCCGACCGGTAAGTCCATGATGCGCCGCGTCCCGGATGTCTTGGATGTCTGGTTCGACTCCGGTTCCATGCCGTTTGCGCAGTTCCACTACCCGTTCGAGAACAAGGAGTGGTTCGAGTCCCACGCACCGGCCGACTTCATTGTGGAGTACATCGGCCAGTCCCGCGGCTGGTTCTACCTGCTTCACGTCCTGTCGGTTGCACTGTTTGACCGCCCGGCGTTCAAGAAGGTCGTCGCCCACGGCATCGTGTTGGGCGATGACGGCAACAAGATGAGTAAGTCCAAGCGCAACTACCCGGACGTCAACGAGGTCTTCGACCGCGACGGCTCCGACGCCATGCGCTGGTTCCTCATGTCCAGCCCGATTCTGCGCGGCGGCAACCTGATTGTCACCGAGCAGGGCATTCGCGAGGGCGTGCGCCAGGCGCTGCTGCCGATGTGGAACGCATACTCGTTCCTGCAGCTCTACGCTTCCAAACCGGCCGAGTGGTCGGTAGACTCCGACAACATCCTGGACAAGTACATCCTGGCCAAGCTTGCAGCAACCGTCCGTGCTGTTACTGAGTGCCTGGACAACACTGACATTGCTTCTGCCACCGATGAGGTCCGTCAGTTCTGTGACGCACTGACCAACTGGTACGTGCGCCGCTCCCGCGACCGCTTCTGGGCCGGCGATGTCAAGCACCCAGAGGCCTTCAATACCTTGTACACGGTGCTGGAGGTTCTCACCCGCGTGGCTGCTCCGCTGCTGCCGATGGCCACCGAGGTCATCTGGCGCTCGCTCACTGGCGGCCGCTCGGTGCACCTGGAGGATTGGCCGGACGTCGACAAGCTGCCGACCGATGACGAACTCGTTGAGTCCATGGACATTGTCCGCAATGTCTGCTCGGCAACATCGCGCATCCGCAAGGCCAACCAGCTGCGTAACCGCCTGCCGCTGAAGAAGCTGACCCTGGCATTCCCGGATGCCGAGCGTCTGCGTGAGTACACCGACATCGTTTCCTCCGAGGTCAACGTCGACAAGGTGGAGTTCACCTCCGACGTGGACTCGGTGGGACGATTCGAGGTCTCCGTCAACGCTCGCGTGGCCGGTCCGCGCCTGGGTAAGGACGTCCAGAAGGTCATTAAGGCTGTGAAGTCTGGCAACTATGAGGTTGTCGACGGCGCGGTTGTCGCCGATGGCATTCCGCTGCAGGAGGGCGAGTACACCCGCAACCTGGTCGCGATCTCGCCGGATTCCACCGCTGAGGTCGACGGCGTCAATGGCCTGGTTGTGCTCGACACTGAGCTCGACGAGGACCTGGAGTCCCGCGGTTGGGCCGCTGACCGCATCCGTGGTCTGCAGGATGCC
Organism: Corynebacterium sp. HMSC061H03; assembly: GCF_001838215.1. Taxonomy (NCBI): domain Bacteria; kingdom Bacillati; phylum Actinomycetota; class Actinomycetes; order Mycobacteriales; family Corynebacteriaceae; genus Corynebacterium; species Corynebacterium sp. HMSC061H03. The sequence goes on along the minus strand of NZ_KV836075.1, from coordinate 135,499 downwards.
CGCAAGAACGCTGGCCTTGAGGTCACCGACCGCATTTCGGTGAAGTTGCAGGTGCCGGCCGAGCGTGAGGAGTGGGCCAACCGCCACGCTGACCTCATCGCCCGCGAGGTTCTCGCAACCGCTTTCGAGGTCGTCGCTGGCGGAGAGTCGCTGAGCTACGACGTGGCGGACGGCTGCTCGGCGGATATTGCCAAGCAGTAGGGGAGAGTAATCTCTATGCCGACTTCCGGGCGGTGGGTTCTGCACATCGACATGGACGCGTTCTTCGCGTCCGTCGAGCAGCTCACCCGCCCGACTCTGCGCGGGCGGCCAGTCCTCGTCGGCGGACTGGGCGGTCGAGGTGTGGTCGCCGGTGCCTCCTATGAGGCCCGCGCGTACGGCGCGCACTCGGCTATGCCGATGGCTCGCGCACGTCGTCTCATGCCACCGACCGCAGTGACGGTCAGCGCGCGCAAGGGCATCTACGGGCCGGTGTCGCGCCGCGTGTTCTCTGTAATCCGCGAGCGCGTGCCCGTGGTCGAGCAGCTCAGCGTCGACGAGGCTTTCATGGAACCCGAAGAGCTTCAGGGAGCCTCGAAGGAGCAGGTCATTGCCTGGGCGGAGCAGCTGCGGGCAGATATCCGGCGGGAGACCGGCTTGGCTTCGTCGATAGGCGCGGGCGCGGGCAAGCAGTTCGCGAAAATTGCGTCAGGCCTGGCGAAACCCGATGGCGTGTACGTGCTGGACCCCGCACGCAATCACGAGCTTCTACACCCATTGCCGGTAGAGAAGCTCTGGGGTATTGGCCCTGTCACCGCTGCGAAACTGCACACGCTGGGCGTGGAGACGATCGGTGATTTTGCCGCCATGTCCCAGCGCGATGTCGAGGTTTCGCTGACATCCAAAACCGGTGTGATGCTGTGGCAGCTGGCGCAGGGGACAGATGACCGGCCGGTTAAGGAGCGCGATGTCGCCAAGTCTGTATCGGCGGAGTACACCTATCCTGAGGATTTGGAGTCGCAGGCCCAGCTCCACGCCGCCGTCGATCGCGCGGGTGAGTCCGCTTTTCGACGGCTCAAAAAAGATGGCCGTGGTGCCCGCACCATCACTTGCAAGGTGCGTCTGTCCGACCTGAGCATCCATACCCGATCTGAGACACTCGCCTATGCCACACAGGATTTCGACACCCTTATGGCAGTGGCGCACCGAATCGCGTTCACGCCCGCGGAGGTCGGCCCAGTGCGACTGGTGGGCGTCGGTTTCTCCGGGCTGGATTCGCACATACAAGAAGTCCTGTTTCCTGAGCTCGACCGCGCAATCACCGTCGAAGATCGAGTGCCAGCACCTGCGCTTTCCGACGCTCCCGCCGGCCTGGTCGAGCTATCTGGAACCGGTGCGTTGCCGACCGTTCGGCTTTCCGACTCCAAGTGGGCACCCACCTCGGACGTACACCACAGCGAGTATGGACATGGTTGGGTGCAGGGTTCGGGGCACGGGATTGTGACTGTCCGCTTTGAAAGCCGCACCAGTGGCCCCGGGCGCATGATCACGCTGAAGGAGGACGACCCGGAGCTGCGTCCGTGCTCCGCGGTGTGCAGTTTGGACTGGCCGGAGTGGCTGGCATCCGATGAAGCAGCAGCTCTCGACTTGCCGCAACCTGAACGGGAAAGCGAAGACGAACTCGGCCCCGACGCGGATGCTTGATGCGGTTGCCTGCCTCGATGCCGTTCGCAGCGCTCTGTTTATGCGCTGTCCGTAAACTGGGGCACTATGACTACCGCATCCCGCATTGCAGAGCTCGAGGCAGCTCGCCGCGCCTCGTTGCGCAACACCGATCGAGATCCGAATCCGTCGACCACACTTCCCGCCGACGGTCTGGATAACCGCCAGCGCATGCTGAACGGTCAGTGGTATATCGCCGATCATCCGGAATCACAGGCTCTGAATGTGCGAATTGGCCAGGTGGCCGCTGAATTTGAGGTCGCATTCCGCGAAGACCAGCAGGCAGCACAGCAAGTGCTAACACCGGCACTGGGGTCTTTCGGAGAGAGCAGCACCGTTCGCCCGCCGATCTACCTGGACTACGGCGATAACATCCACATCGGCGACAACGTTTTCATCAACTTTGGGCTCACCGCACTTGACGTGGTGAAGGTGACAATCTGCGACTATGCGCAGCTCGGACCCAACGTACAGCTGCTTCCACCAGTACACCCACTGGGAGCTGAGGCCCGCGCCGCTTATCTAGAGTCTGGAGATGGAATCATCATCGGACGCAATGCCTGGATCGGTGGCGGAGCCATCATCCTGGGCGGTGTTCACGTCGGCGACAATTCTGTGGTCGCCGCGGGTGCCGCGGTGACTAAGGACGTTCCCGCGGGCGTAGTTGTGGCTGGAAACCCGGCGAAAATCATCCGCATCATCGAGGCGTGAATTAGAACAGCGCCTGCGGATGCACATTCGCAGCCAGCGCGGCGGCGAGAATGATGCGCGCCTGCGGTGCATGCACGCAACCAGCGCTAATCACACCGTGCCGAGCCAGCGTCGCACCGCCACCGGCACCGCCGTAGGCGGCGTGGACATCACCGCGCGGAACGCGCGTTGCCATCACGACGGTCACATCAGCCGCAATGGCCCGGTCAATGGCAGCGGCAAACTCATCGGAGACATTGCCCGACCCCAGGCCCTCTACGACAATGCCGCGTGCACCGGCGGCGACTGCCGAATCCAGCAGTGATCCATCTGCACCCAAGTAGGCGGGGATAATCTCTACCTTCGAGCCCGCCAAAGCCGCCAGAGGCAGCGGATCTGGACGAACCGGCTCTTCCGGTGCATTAGTGGCAAAAGCCAAAGGATCGGTTGTGTGCCACTTCGTCGCACCTCGTACCGGCAAGACTGCGTGGCCAAAGACAATAAGAACGCCAATTCCCTGCGCAGAGGCATCGGAAGCAATGGTCACGGCCTCAAAGAGGTTCCCCGGTCCGTCGGTTTCCGGATGATCATAGGGAAGTTGTGCACCAGTAAAGACAACCGGACGCGAGTCAGCATGGAAAAATTCGGCAGCCATGGCCGTTTCCTCCATCGTGTCCGTGCCATGAGTTACGACGACACCGTCCACGGAGTCGTCGTCAAGCACTTCGTGAATAGTGGCGAGAATACGGTCAACGTCGGTGAACGCGAGATTCGACGAGTCCAGCATCCCGAGCTCACGAACCTCCAGCTCTAACATGCCCTCGGGATAACGCTGCGCGACCGCGGCGACGAGCTCCGTGCCCGAGATGGTCGGGGTTAGCGCACCGCTGCGATCCGTGGTGCAGGCGATGGTGCCGCCGGTGGTGATGACAACGATTCGGCGAGGGGAGGCCGTGCTAGACGAGGTCGAGCTAGCCGGGGAATGATCCTGAGTCGACATGTCCACCATCTTACCCAGGCGATGTTTTGGCCTTGTGTAGGATTATGGAAGGCGTGAAGCCAGCGAATCTTCATGCAGATTTTATTGGAGTAGTGCACATATGAAAGTCCCCTGCAACCAGCGCGTTAGCGGAATGCGTTGGCGCACAGCGCGTGGTGTGACAGTAGCGGCGATGGTCTCGGTCAGCGCACTTGGGCTAGCTGCCTGCGGTGGTGGCAATACTGCAGCGCCGACGACTGAATCGAAGACATCCAGCTCGGCGGAACCCGTCATCATGCTGCCGACGCGCGCAGAGCTTAACGACGTCCTCGCACGCCTTATCAACCCCGATTTACCTATCGAGGAAAAGGCGCTGACCATTGAGGACGGCGATACTGCCGGCGATTTCTTCGACATTGTCACCAATAGTGCCAATGAGCAGGAAATCAGCTTTGATGTCATTGATCCGATCACGCCCGGCTTCACGACGAAGCAGGCCGTAGCCGGTGTCAATATCCTCCGCCCGGAGGAAGATCCGATGCTCGTGGATCAGGTGGACTTCATTTACAGGGATGGCCGTTGGATGCTGAGCAAGGAATGGGCCTGCAACCTGGCATCGACGCTTGATCCGGAGCACAAGCCTGGGTTCTGCCTCGCGCCGGGCGAAACCCCTCCGCCGCCGCCTGAGCCGGAGGAAGAAGCCCCAGTTGAAGAGGCTCCGGTTGAGGAGGCCCCAGCACCGGTCGAGGAGCCAGCCCCGGCTCCGGCGCCCGAACCACCCGCTGAGGAAGTTCCGCCACCCGCGCCTGAACCGCCGGCTGAGGAGGTCCCGCCACCGCCAGCTCCGGCTCCGGCGGAGGACGCGCCTCCTCCGCCTCCACCGGCTTAGGTGCCGTTGGCCCAGACATCACAGCCTAGCCCGGTCGGGTGCACTGGGGCAGACAAAAGAAAGTGTCTAGGTTTATGACAGTTCCGCCCATTTTTTGGGAAGAAAAGTGACATAAACCTAGACACTTTCTCGTCTTCTAACCTTGCGCTGGCCAGAGCTATTTCTTCTGGGCTACTTCTTCGACCCGCTGCCGTCCTTAAACTCCAGCCCGCGGTGCGTCTGCTGAGTGATGCGCACATCGGAGTTGCCGTCGCCGTAGGTCACGGAGGTCACAAAGTCGATGTTGCCCTTCATCGGAAGCGGCTTAGTCAGGTCGATGGTGACGCGGTCGGCAAGCATGTCAGTCGTGGCCTCGACAACCTTCAGTGCACCCTCGCCGCCAGTGTCCAACTCGGTGACGGTCGGCACCTGCTTGACATCGACCTTCAAATTAACAATGTCGCCCGCACGGCTGAGCAGGGTATAGGTCACCTTCTGCGTCATCGTGGTCTGGCCTTCGACCTCGCTTTCGACCGTCCAGGTTGCATCCTTTCCGATGTCCTCGGAGGGGAAGACGATAGGTACGGAATGCAGCTGTTGCAGCGCCATCTCCACACCAGCGCGAGCGGTGTCGGTCGCCTTCTCCGGCGCTCCCAGTTTGAGTTCCTTGACCTCACCAGTGGCCGTTGTTGACCAATCAGAGATAAAGCCCTGCGCGGTCGCGATATCCTCATTCAGCTCATCGTTGGAGCCGTGTGGCTTACCCACCTCTGACGTCACCACACGAGTATCGTTATCGCTGGTAACAGTGCTGGTCAGGGGGATTTCCAGGCGGGTGTCCGGGAACGTCTGGTCGCTATCGGCGTTTCCGCCACGCTGCGCGAAGCCCTGCGTCACCGCCACGGTCGACTCCTGCTCTGCACCGTCGTCCTTCCAGCGCACGCTCGCCAGCTCACCGCTACCAGCACTGGTCAATTCGACCTTGGGTTGTGCAACGTCCACGGGTTGCGTTTCCACCGAGCTTTCCGACGAGCACGCGGCCAGTGACACCACAGTGGTAGCGGCAACAACAGCGGTGCCGACCCTCGCCAGCAGGCCATGCTTGGTGTGACCAGGTTGGTCGCTGCGGCTAGGTCGACGGAACCACGAGGAGGTGGATTCTCCTGCACGTCGTAAAGCAGAGGAGGCCGGAACAAACTGAGATTGGAAACGTCGAGTCACACCGGTTAGCGTACCGGTTTCGTGGTGGATAGGAACCACCCGGGCGGTGTCAGTTGGCTGAATATGGGTTTGTTAGGCCATTATGGGACAGTGACTAAGAAGGAAACGAGGACATATTTCCCGCGGCGGGGGATTCTCGCTGCGGTTATTGTGTCAGTTGCGATCATTGATCAGCTGACCAAGATTATTGCTTTGAAGACTCTCGATGGCCGTCCTGCGGTGCAGGTCATTGGCGATCTCTTCGAGTTGCGGCTCGTTTTTAACCCCGGTGCAGCCTTTTCCTTTGGCACGAACGCCACCTGGGTTTTTACCACGTTGCAGCTGGTTTACATCCTGGCTGTGATGTGCTTTTCCCATTGGTTGCGCAGTCCTATATCGGCGACTGCGGCGGGGCTTATTGCTGGTGGTGCGCTGGGAAACCTCATCGATAGGCTGTTTCGGGAGCCCGGTTTCTACGTCGGCCACGTCGTCGATTTCCTGTCGGTTAAGGGTTTTGCCGTATTTAATATCGCGGACTCCGCGATTACAGTGGGCGTTATTATCCTCGTTATCTGGATGGTTTTTTCCAAGGAGCCGGATCTCTTCGCTGATCAGATTGCGATGGAGAAGAAATCTTCCCAGACGGATCAGAAGCAGTCGGCGGAGGGAGGACAGCAGTGAACGACAATGCAGTAAATACCGGTGCAGCACTCGGGGGAGCGCACCAGCCCGACCGAGAAACCCGGCAGATGCCCGTTCCACCGGGCTTGGCCGGTATGCGGGTAGACGCCGGTGTGGCTAAGTTGCTGGGACTCTCGCGCACAGCGGTGGCTGATTTGGCAGCGGCTGGGGACATCACGGTCGATGGCGTGAGCGTTGGTAAGTCCGACCGATTGGAAGAAAACGCTTTCCTCTCAGTGTTGTTGCCGCCGGTGGAAAAGCCATTGGTTCCCAAAGAGGAACTCGTCGAGGGCATGGACGTGCTCTACCACGACTCCGATTTGGTGGCTGTTCACAAGCCTGTCGGTGTGGCCGCACATCCGTCGGTCGGTTGGGAAGGCCCAACGGTTATCGGCGGACTGGCGGCTGCTGGTTTCCGCATTTCTACCTCCGGTCCGCCCGAGCGAAAAGGCATCGTGCATCGCCTCGATGTTGGCACCTCTGGCGTGATGGTTGTCGCCTGCTCCGAACGGGGCTACTCCGTGCTCAAGCGGGCGTTCAAAAACCGTGAGGTGTCCAAGACCTATCACGCTCTGGTTCAGGGGCATCCGGATCCGCTGTCGGGGACAATTGATGCGCCGATTGGCCGTCATCCTTCGGCGGGTTGGCGCTTTGCCGTCCGCCAGGATGGCAAGCATGCTGTGACGCACTACGAAACGCTTGAGGCCTTCGCCCCAGCAACGCTGCTGAAGGTGAATCTAGAGACTGGGCGCACGCACCAGATTCGCGTGCACTTCTCTGCGTTGAATCACCCATGCTGCGGCGATCCCATGTACGGTTCCGATCCGGCATTGGCCAAGCGGCTGGGGCTCAACCGCCAGTGGCTTCACGCGGTCTCGCTTGGTTTCCACCACCCGGCAGATGGGCGCTGGATGGAAATCGAATGTCCATACCCAGATGATTTGAACCACGCATTGGAAGTTTTGAGGCAGAGCGCATGACGCAGACCCCATCGGGATCCAAGAACCCACCACGCCGTGAAACTCGCGCGAAAAGCACTGGTGACGGCAGTATTTCGCCAGTGATGGCACTGATCTCTGGTTTCTGTGTTGTCGTATTGGTGATTGTTTTAGCAGTCGCTTCGACCTCCGATCGGGTAAGCAAGCCGCAAAATCTCAACGGCGATGCTCTCGGCCCGGACCCGTGGGAAGCAACCGAGCAGTACGTAGAGCGTGCCGACGAGTCCCTCGCGAATATGAAGAAAGAGGACTACCGGCTAAAGACCGGCCAGCCAGTCGTGGAGGACCCGAAGTTCTGGGCGATGGTGACTTTTGACCGGCTGCTCGATGCGCAAGAAGCGGCGCAGGTCTATGAAAAAGAGCCCTCTCTGCGAGTATCGACTGCAATCATCGGCGGTGTGAGCACCCGGTATTTGCCGCAGCCGAGTAAAACAGCGAGCGAAGAAAAGCTGCTGCAAGATCAGCTGGAGTTAGCGGCTGCTTACGCAGACGTCGCGATTGACGACGAACGGCTCGGCTTCAACGGGTTACTGGTCTATGGTGACGCTGAATCGTTGATGGATGTCAAGAAAATGCCCGATGTGAAAGCTGTCGAGGCGCTGCCATCAGATGCGGCGCGTGGCCGTTTTGGTATTCGCCCGGTGCTGAGTTCCGGCTTCACGGATAAAGATCCGCTCTTTGCGCCGGGGCTGAGCCAGAACTAAGCGGCCAGACCTAATAGAAGCCAGGACTAAGCGGCCAAGTCCAAACGACTAGGATGAAGCGGCTAGAACTCTGCCGCCAGTACGCAGTTAGTTTCAACGAGAACGAAAAGGAGTCAGCCAACAGTGATTCAGGCATTCGGTGCGTACCTTTTGTGGGCGCTGTTTCCGCTCTATTTCCCCTTGCTGGAACCAGCAGGGGCCGTAGAGATTTTGGCGCACCGATTCGTCTGGACCCTTGTCTTTATGGTCATTGCCCTCAGCTTCATGCGCGCATGGCCAGAGCTGAAGGCCGCGAGTGCCAAGACCTGGGGCACTATTTTTATTGCCGCACTGTTGATCTCCGTCAACTGGGGGGTGTACGTCTACCTGGTCAACAATGGGCAGGTGGCGGAGGCCGCGCTCGGCTACTTCATCAACCCGCTGGTCAGCGTTTTGTTGGCGATGATTTTCTTCCGTGAAAGCATCTCGCGGTTGCAGCTCGGCAGTGTCATCCTGGCAACCATTGCGGTCATTGTTCTCACAATTGGTGTGGGACATCCGCCGTTGGGTGCGCTGGCGCTGGCGTTCAGTTTCGGTTTTTACGGACTAATGAAGAAGCGGGTATCGCTTTCCTCCGCAGCTTCGCTGACGGCCGAGTCCGCCGTAATCACACCGATTGCGCTGGCATACATCCTCTGGTTGACCTACAACGGGCAGAGCACCTTTACCTCCGAAGGAACTGGTCACGTGCTGCTCATGATGAGCGCCGGTGTTGCTACCGCCATTCCGTTGCTTCTCTTCGGCGAAGGTGCCAAACGCCTGCCGCTGGCCACCTTGGGTCTGATGCAGTACCTGACTCCAGTTCTCCAAATCACCCTGGCAGTCACTGTGCTGGGCGAGGAGCTCGAACCGGAGCGCTGGATCGGATTCTTCATCATCTGGGGTGCCGTCGCGCTGTTCATCTGCGACCTCATCCTGAAGATGCGCCGGCAGCGTCGGGTACGCCGGGAACTCCACAAGGCCGGTGTTGAACCGGCCCCGGTTTCCGCCGATGCCGCCGACCAGACGGATGGGGCGGTTACCCGGGACGTCGTAAAGCCGGCAGATAATTAGCAGAAAAGTTCGCGCAGGTGCTCGTTGAGGAAGATTCCCTGCGGGTCGACCTTTTCCCGTAGTGCCTGGACCTCGCCGAACAGCGGATAACGTTCCGCGAAATCCTCCGCGCGAAGCGTGTGCAATTTGCCCCAGTGCGGGCGACCTTCGTGGGCCTTGAAAATCGGCTCGATGAGGTTGAAGTACTCTCGGTAGTTTTCCTTCCAGTAGCGGTGGATGGCGATGTAGGCACTGTCGCGACCGTACGCAGTGGACAGGGCCACATCATCGGCTTTCGCGGAGCGCACCTCGATGGGGAAAGAGACTTTCATCCTCTTGCGGGCAATTGCGTCGTGGATTTCCCCGAGAACATCGGAAGCAGCCTCGAGCGGGACGGAGTACTCCATCTCGGAGAAACGCACTCGGCGCGGCGAGACAAAGACCTTGTGCGCCTCGTTGGAGTAGCGGCGCTCTGGCACGGTGTTGGTGGCAATCCGGTTGATGGTATCGGTCGTAGCGGGAATGGCCTTAGCAATCTCGCAGCACGCCAAGAGTCCCATGTTGTTGACGACTTCGTCGTTAAGATACGTACGCGCGCTGCCCAGGCGCTGCTTCAGGCTATTGCGGCTCGGGCGGCGGTGGCGCTGCGGTTCAATGCGAGTATTGTGCTTGACCAGCGTCTCGCGCTGTCCCGGGAACCAGAAAAACTCCAGGTGGTCAGCTTCTTTGCAGCGCTCGGCGAAACTCTTGCGCAGGGAATCAAACTCTTCGCGGTGCTCGTCGGCGTGCAAATCAAACGCTGGCACGACGGACATCGTGACCTCCGTAAGCACGCCGAAGACACCCAGTCCCAGCCGGCCGAGGCGGTAGAGCTCGCCGTCGATTCCCTCAGCGTCCGGATGGCAGTGCCTGACGACGCCATCCGCGGTGACAATCTTGAATCCTTTCACGGTGCCCGCGAAGCCGGTGAATCCAAGCCCGGTGCCGTGTGTGCCAGTAGAGATAGCACCGGCCAGCGACTGCGGATCGACATCGCCCTGGTTGGGAAGTGCCCAACCGAGCGGGCGCAGAATACCTGGAGTGTCGCGCAGGCGAGTGCCGGCACGCAGCGTGGCGGTCTGGTTGGCGGCGTCGAGTTCGACCAGACCAGAGCAGCGGTCGAGTTGAATGCGGTGCCCATCGGTGGTGGCCACGGAAGTAAAAGAATGACCGGCCCCCAGCGGGCGCACCGTAGTCCCTTCGGTCTTCGCCGCTTTAATTACCGAGATGACACCCTCATCATCGTGCGGCTGATGAGTGTAGGACGGGGTGCACGATTGCGTGTGCGCCCAATTGCTCCAATGCGAGTTGGCGACGGCTTTCGCCTGCGCACGCCGACGTACGCGTGGTACTCGGGACTCAACTGTAGAGACTGTGAAGCGGGCGTTGTTGTGTGAATTGCTCATGTGAAGATCAATCCCTTTCCTCGGTACGTGGGCCAGTGGGCGATGATGGTGCCATCTCGAACTGCAATGACTTCTTGTGTGTGTTCGGCTATTTCGCCGGCCTTGGCGTGGCGGAACCACACGGGATCTCCCAGCGAAATTGCGTCGGCGGTCTTGCCGAGCAGCGGAGTCTGCACCTCACCTGGGCCTTCCTCTGCCGCGTAGCGCAGGTCAGTGGGGTACCAGGGGGTTGGCAGCCGGTCAGCTCCCGCCGGCCCAGAGGCAATTCGACCACCGCCGGACACCGTGACCACGCCCTTCTTAGGACGTCGCGTCGCCGGCAACACAAACCAGGACGCCGGGCGCAGATTGAATGCACGATAGTTATCGAAGAGGGTTGGTGCCAGGAACCCCGACCCCGCCGCTGCCTCGGTGACTGCGGCCTCGGCGCACGTCGACTCCAGCGACCCCGTGCCACCACCGTTGACAAACTCCAGCGGCCCCGCCACTTTCTCGACTGCAGCGACAACTTTCTCGCGGCGCTTTGCCAACTCCTTCTTTGAGACGGCCTGCATCACTCGAATTGCGCGCGCACGCAGGGATTTTCCGGCATCGCCCACCCCGGCAATGTGCCCCTCATACATCATGATTCCGGCCAGCTGCAGCTCCGGGTGGGCAATGATCTGCTTGGCAAACGCAGCTGCCTGCTTCGGCGAGAACAGGCTTGAGCGCAGCGTACCGATATGCACGCCGGGGAGGGGACGAAAGGATGCGTCGACGTCCATGCACACGCGGATTGGCGCATTTTCGCTTGCCGACGACGCCAGCGCCTCCAGATGCTCGGGACGGTCAACCATGACGCAGATGGCGGCACGCGCTGCATCATCGTCGGCAAGCTCTGAGATAGCGCGGGCGTCAAGTGTTGGGTAGGCGACGACGATGTCGTCGCTAATGCCTTCTCGGAATAGGTACAGCGCCTCTGCCAGCGAATATGCCAGCACGCCCTGGAAACCGGGGAAGGCCAGGACGTGCGAAATAAGCTGTGGAATGCGAATCGATTTCGAGGCCACGCGGATAGGCATCCCGTTTGCACGGCGGAGCATATCGCGGGCATTGGCTTCGACCGCCGCGAGGTCGACGACGACTGCAGGAAGGGAAGTGCAGTTAAGCAGCGTGTCGGTAGCTAGTGGCGGGCGGGCTGTCTGGGGCGTCTGTGGCGGCAGCGCTTCAGGCAGGTGAGACATCGATGTCGGAGCCGGGCGGGATGTGTCCGAGGACTCCGGGGCAGAAGCTCGAGAAAGTTTCATGCCCTAAAACGTAATCATTGAAAACCTGTACTGTCTTTGATTTTGAAAAGAAAGTCAGAATTTTCCAGGTCTGCGCCCTTTTAGACCAGCCAGCTGTAGCGGGCGGCATCCATGTTGGAGGTGATGACATCGCCATCGATGAGGTAGCCGGCGGCAACTGGGCGGCGGTCGATGGTCGCAAGAACCTCGTCCAGCTCGGGCTTGGGGAAGTAGGTGAAGTGGCCATCGGAAAGTGGTGCGAACACTGTATTGCTCCTTTGGTTCCTTGCTCGAGGGCAGTGCGTTTCTTTGTGGCCGCGAGGAAATATGAGGACTTCCTCACGAACTGTGATGTCGAGTATTGTCAACTGGTTTTGAAAAGTAAAGGAAAAGTAAGAGTGATGTTGCACACGTCTTTAGCTATAACTGTGCAGGCATAAGGGGCTGCTTCATTTTGGGTGTTCGAAGGAATCTTGTTCAGTCCGGGGGATTGTCTACAATCTGGACTCATGGCTAACTCCTCCTTCGTGCACCTCCACAATCACACCGAGTACTCCATGCTCGACGGTATGGCGAAGATTGATTTGCTTGCCGACGAGGTTGCGCGACAGGGAATGCCTGCGGTCGGTGTCACCGACCATGGCAATATGTTTGGCTCGAATGCGTTCTATCGGCAGATGAAGTCCAAGGGCATCAAGCCAATCATCGGCATTGAGGCATATATGGCGCCGGAGAGCCGTTTTAATAAAAAGCGCATTCAGTGGGGTGAACCGCATCAGCGTCGAGACGACGTCTCGGGTCGTGGCTCCTACTTGCACCAGACCATGTTGGCTGCGAATGCGCAGGGTCTGCGGAACCTGTTCTACCTGTCGTCGATGGCATCGTATGAGGGACAAATTAGTAAGTACCCGCGTATGGATGCCGAGTTGGTGGCAGAACGCGCCGAGGGCATTATCGCGACCACTGGTTGCCCGTCGGGTGATGTGCAGACGCGTCTGCGTCTGGGCCAGTTCGACGAGGCTCTGCAGGCCGCCGGTATGTGGCAGGACATCTACGGCAAGGAAAACTACTTCCTTGAACTGATGGATCACGGGCTGGATATCGAGACCCGTGTGCGCAGTGAACTACTGGAGATTGGCCGGAAGCTGAACTTGCCGCCGCTGGTTACGAATGACTGCCACTACGTCACCCGTGACCAGGCCAAGGCTCACGAGGCCATGCTCTGTGTGCAGACGGGTAAGACGCTCAATGACCCGGACCGTTTTAAGTTCGACGGTGACGGTTACTTTATTAAGTCCGCCGAAGAAATGCGTGCGACCTGGGATCATCTAGTCCCGGGTGCCTGCGATAACACGCTGCTCATCGCAGAGCGCGTCGAGGACTACGACGAGCTGTGGGAGGAGCACCCGCACGATCGCATGCCGAAGGCGGACGTTCCGGAAGGGGAGACGCCGACGACATGGCTGCATCACAACGTGATGGAGGGGCTGCGCAAGCGCTTTGAAGGGCGCGAGGTACCGGAGGAGTACATCCGGCGCGCGGAGTACGAAATTGAGGTTATTGACGGTAAGGGCTACCCGTCGTACTTCCTTATCGTTGCGGAGTTGATCCGCCATGCCCGTGAGGTGGGCATCAAGGTCGGTCCGGGGCGTGGTTCCGCTGCCGGTTCCCTGGTTGCATACGCGACGTGGATTACCAATATCGACCCGATTGAGCACGGTCTTCTCTTCGAGCGATTCCTGAACCCAGAGCGTCCGTCCGCGCCGGATATCGATATCGACTTCGATGACCGCCGCCGCGATGAAATGATTCGCTACGCCGCCGATCGCTGGGGCGAAGACAAGGTGGCGCAGGTGGTCACCTTCGGTACGGTGAAGACCAAGCAGGCTCTGAAGGACTCGGCGCGTGTGCAGTTCGGTCAGCCGGGTTACCAGATTGCAGACCGCATTACTAAGGCGCTGCCACCTGCGATTATGGCTAAGGACATTCCGCTGAGCGGTATCGTCGACCCGGAGCACCCTCGCTACGGCGAGGCCGCCGAGGTCCGACAGCTTATTGAAACCGACCCGGATGTGGCTCGAATTTACGAGACGGCTCGTGGCCTCGAGGGCGTCGTTAGGCAGACCGGCGTGCACGCCTGTGCCGTGGTGATGGCGTCGGTGCCACTCTTGGATCACATCCCGATGTGGAAGCGACAGGCTGACGGCGCGATCATCACTGGCTGGGACTATCCGGCGTGTGAGGCTATCGGTCTGTTGAAGATGGACTTCCTGGGTCTTCGAAACCTGACGGTTATCGGTGACTGTATTGAGCACATCAAGTCCAACCGAGGCGAGACAGTTCTGCTCGATGACCTTCAGACCGATGATCCGAAGGTCTATGAGCTGCTGTCGCGCGGTGACACCCTCGGTGTGTTCCAGCTCGATGGTGGCGGAATGCGTGAGCTGCTCAAACGCATGCAGCCAACGGGCTTCGACGACATCGTGGCATCGCTGGCGCTGTACCGTCCGGGGCCGATGGGTGTGAACGCGCACTTTGACTACGCGGATATTAAGAATGGTCGCAAGCCTTATAACGCCATCCACGCGGAACTGGATGAGCAGCTGAAAGAAATCCTGGAAGAAACACACGGCCTGATCGTGTACCAGGAGCAGATCATGAAGATCTCGCAGAAGCTGGCGAATTACACCGCGGGCCAAGCAGATGGTTTCCGTAAGGCCATGGGTAAGAAGAAGCCCGAGGTGCTGGCCAAGGAGTTCGTGAACTTCGAAGGCGGCATGTTGGAAAATGGTTTCTCTAAGGATGCTGTCCAGAAGCTGTGGGATATTATTCTGCCCTTCGCCTCGTACGCGTTTAACAAGTCTCACGCGGCGGGCTACGGCCTGGTGTCCTACTGGACCGCGTATCTGAAGGCCAACTACACCGCTGAGTACATGGCGGCGCTGTTGACCTCGGTGGCGGATGATAAGAACAAGCTGGCTATTTATCTGTCGGACTGTCGACACCTTGGCATTAAGGTGCTGCCGCCGGATGTCAATGAGTCGGGTATGGACTTCGAGCCGGTCGGTGAGGATATTCGCTTCGGCCTTGGCGCTATCCGCAACGTCGGCCATGATGTGGTCGCGTCGATTGTGAAGACGCGCGAGGAGAAGGGCAAGTTCACGTCGTTCTCGGACTACCTGGACAAGATTGAGACGCTGCCGTGTAACAAGCGCATCACCGAGTCGTTGATTAAGGCCGGCGCTTTCGACTCGCTGGGGCACCCACGAAAGGGCCTTGCGCTCATTCACGAAGAGGCCATTGACTCGGTGCTGTCGACCAAGAAGGCTGCAGACAAGGGACAGTTCGACCTGTTTGCGGGCTTCGGTGGGGAAGAGGACACCGGATCGGAGAGTATCTTTGAAATCCGTGTGCCGGATGAAAAGTGGGATCGCAAGCACGAGCTGACCCTGGAACGAGAAATGCTGGGCCTCTATGTCTCCGGTCATCCACTCGATGGGTTCGAAGAATCGCTGGCCGCGCAGACCGATACCGCTTTGACCACGGTCGTCGGTGGGGAAGTCGCTAACAACACCGAAATCACTATTGGTGGCATTGTCTCTAGCGTTGACCGTCGCGTGAATAAGAACGGCCAGCCCTGGGCGATTATCGGTATTGAGGACCACAACGGCGCGCGCGTGGAAGTTATGGCTTTTGCGAGAACCTACGCGATGATTGCCACCAGCATTGCTGAAGACGCCATCGTGCTTATTCGTGCCCGCGTTCAGTACCGCGATGACCGCATGAGTGTGGTCTGTGATGACCTGAAGCTGCCGGACCTTGGTCGCAATGGCTCCACTTCGGCGCCGCTGCGTCTGACCATGCGCACTGATCAGTGCACTCCGGAGATGATTGCCAAGCTGAAGTCAGTACTGCTGGACAACCCAGGCGACTCCGACGTTTACCTCAAGCTTGTCGACGGCGATTCCCACACCACTTTGGTTCTCGGCGAGCACTTGCGGGTCGACCGGGACGCCAGCTTGATTGGTGATCTGAAGGCGACGATTGGGGCCAGCATTTTGGGGTAGCTTATCGCGGCCCTGATTGTCGCAACCGGTTGTATGACCGAGTAGAGTCATAGCTCATGAGTGAGAATTCTGTGCCTGCTTCCCAGACCGAACGCCGACTTGTTCACGCGGCCGATATTCAGATTGCGCAGGCACGAATTTCTTCGGTTATTGCGGCCACTCCGCTGCAGTTCAGCCCACGTCTTTCCGAAATCACCGGTGCAAAGGTATTCCTCAAGCGGGAAGACCTCCAGGACGTGCGCTCGTACAAGATTCGCGGTGCCTACAACGCCATGGTTCAGGTTACCGACGAAGAGCGAGCAGCAGGCGTCGTTGCGGCATCTGCAGGAAACCACGCTCAAGGCGTGGCATATGCCTGCCGCCAGCTGGGTATTAAGGGGCGCATCTATGTGCCCAATGCCACGCCGAAGCAGAAGCGCGACCGTATCGCTTACCACGGCCGCGATGCCGTTGAGATTGTCGTTGTCGGGGACTCCTTCGATGAGGCCGCCGCTGCGGCGCGTGCTGACGCACAGCGCACTGGTGCCACCATGGTGGAGCCATTCGACTCCTTCAACACCATCGTCGGACAAGGCACTGTCGCAGCTGAAATTATTGCGCAGCTCTCCGGTCAGGGGTTGACTCTGGATACCATCTGCGTACCGGTCGGTGGCGGTGGTCTGCTCAGCGGTGTCACCTCTTACCTGTCGGATATGTCGCCGAACACCCAGGTCATGGGTGTGGAACCTGCGGGTGCGGCCTGCATGCGCGCAGCCCTGGAGAACAATGGCCCGATTACGCTGGGGCACACCGATCCGTTCGTCGATGGCGCCGCGGTGGCCCGTTTCGGTGACCTGCCATGGCACATCCTGGAGGCCAACCGCAACCGCGTTCATCCGATGATTGCGCCGGAGGGCGCGGTCTGTGAGGCGCAGCTGGATCTCTATCAGAACGAAGGGATCATCGCTGAGCCGGCCGGTGCGCTGTCTGTGGCAGCTCTGGAGCAGATGCAGTTTGAACCGGACGAGGTTGTTGTCTGCATCATCTCGGGCGGTAATAACGACGTGCTGCGCTATGCCGAGATCATGGAGCGCTCGCTGGTCTACCGCGGCCTCAAGCACTACTTCCTGGTCAACTTCCCGCAGAAGCCCGGCCAGCTGCGTATGTTCCTCAGCGATGTTCTCGGCCCGGATGACGACATCTCGCAGTTCGAGTACCTCAAACGCAACAACCGCGAAACTGGCGCGGCTCTTGTCGGTATTGAGCTACGTCGTGCCTCTGACCTCGAGGAATTGCTGGCGCGCATGGATGCCTCGCCGCTGAAGTGCCGCCGACTGGTACCCGGCACACCAGAGTATGACTTTTTGACCTAGACTTGCTGGGTCCAGCTGGGAAACCTCCGAGGAAGTCCTCCCAGCTCCGTTAATTAAATGAATCTTTTCGAGCAAGCTTTGTAGCGAAGGGGAGCGTCCACCCACTATGACTGGGGCAAGCAGTGTCGACCAGGGTGTCCGAGTGGAAAATACCGTGATTGTCGAAATGTGGCTGGCTGCCGCAGAGCAGGACCTGGCCACCCGGATTCCGGGTCTGCTGGAATCCGCCACACAGGCCAAAGTTGAGCCACTGTTTGTCTGGTCAGGGCTGGCGATGGACGAGGTTGAGCGTATCGACCGCTTCCTGGGAACGCTCCTGGCCCATCATCTGGTGGGTGGTACTGCTGCCGATATTGAAGCTGCGAAGAGTGTCGTTGACAATCACCCGCTGGTCACCCTTGCCTCGCTGGTAGGACGCGCCGCGCGTGTTGCGTCGGCAAGCGAAATGTGGCTGGACTGGCCAGCCGCTCTGCAGCTGGATCCAGACGCTGACACTACCGGCGCGCTCATCGAGCACCTCGCCGCCGCAGTGCCGACAATGCTGGCCAATGCTGGTTTGCCTAACGACGTCGACAGCAGCCAGGCCGACGCGGATCCGCTGCAGCGGGCAGCGCAGGTGCTTCTTCTGCACGCGGGTGTGCAGCTATCAGTGATGCCACTGATTATCGAGCGCTGTGAGGATCTTGCGGGCGTATCGGAGCTATCCGACCCTTCATCAAATGACTTGGTACAGGCGCTGTCGAAGGTTCATCCGCTGCTCGAGGAGCTGCTGACCGAAATCGCAGAGGCGGAAGATGGTGTCTACCCGCTGGCGCTGCGTCAGTTGGCCAGGACGGCACCTCGTCAGGCGCACAAGTTGTTTAAGGCAACCCTCGGCTATGCCATTGCCACCGCCGCTGATCCGGCCAACTGGGAGGCTCGGGAAGAACTCGGCCAGCTCGATGCGGGGCTGCCGCCTATTCTGGTGGCCGCTGCGCGTGAAGAGCTGCGTATGCGTCCGGCGGGTACTGCGAATCGTCGTGAAGCCGTGGGCGTGGTGGCAACGACCGGCCGCCCGCAGCTGTACTTCGATGAGCTGACGCAGACCGTTGGCGTACAGCTACCGACGCCGCTGGATCCGGCGGGACGGACCTGGCGTGTCACCTTCGGCGGCACGGTAGCAACGACGCCGGTGGTGGGCCTGCAGGATTCGCTGCCGCGTCCAGTGGTGACCATCGATGAGCCGGTGCGCGATGTGCTGGTGGAAATCGGCGATGAGAAGCACTGGCGAGTCCCTGCGATTAGCACTGAGGACCCGATTCTCATTTTCGGTGCCGACGGTCAGTCGGTCACAGACAAGGTCTCGCTACACTCGACGTCCGCTACGGTGGTCTACCCGGTTGATGCCACGCTCGTTGACCCCGTCACGGGTGCTGAGGTGCCATTGCTATCGGACCCGCGCCCATTTAACTGGGAGTTGTGGCAAGTCGCTGAGATCGATCTTCGCGATGTTCATGCAGTTCAGGTTCGTCGGTCTGGGGCGGCAGGCGAGGTTCGCTCGGCATCACCGCAGCGTCAACCGCGAATGACCATGCCCCACGCGCGTCTCGACGGCACGGTGTCTGCCTACGGCACCCCGGTTTACGCCGGTGGTCCGGTCGCTGTGTTCCCGCCGACGCTGTCCGGTAAGGACGAGTCCTGGCGCGCCATCGTCACCGATTTTGGTGGCTATGGTGCGTTTACCACGGATTCCGTCATGGTCTATGACCTCGAGGTGCCCGCCGCGGGTGGCGAGGTTGAGATCCTTACCGATGACGATTATCCGTGGGTCGGCGAGTTCGTGGTTCGCCTGGTCAATCCGCGTGGCCGCAGCTTCCAGAAGCACTTCGCCATTGCGGAGCAGGCGGACCTCACGATCACTTACAGCGGTGGTGGTGACGGCTTCCGCATCCCAACCATCGACGGTCTGAGCCCCGCTGACATCCGCGTTGTCTCCGGCGACAAGCCGCTTGACGCCGAGCCCGCTATCGTGCGCCTCGGGGCGGACGAAGTCACAGGTACCGTCGAGCTTTCCACCGAGGAGGGCGCATGGCTGCAGTTGCAGGTCACGCCAGGAACGCTGCAGTTTGAGGTTCCGCTTGCCGACGAATCCGTCGCCCGCCGCACCACTACATTGGTCACCCGCCCGAAGCGTGTCGATGCCTTCGGCAAGATTGTCGTCAATGCCCCGGGCGAGCTGCGCCATGCGCATATTGCAGTTTCCAGCGGTGAGCGCGACATCTGTCGCGTCCCCATCAAGCGTTTCGGCGATACTGGCTACGCGGAGTTCGGCAAGTTTGCCGACCGTATCTCCCTGCTGAAGGCCCTGCGCATCAGTTTGGACTGGACACGTGTGACGGGACGGAAGCGCCTGTCTGTACCACTGGTGGAGGCTTCCTCCCGCGATGCCATCCGCCAGATTGCCTTCAACGATGAAGCCACTGACATCATCGAGGTTGATGTCGCTGACGACGTTTCGCACTTGCCGATGACCCTGTGGCTCTGGGCCGCCGGTCAGCCGTGGCGCGAACCCGTCGCCCTGGAAGTCGTAGAGGGCGAATGCGAGCTTCCCGCCGAACTCCGCGGCCTCGGCCCATTCGTCGCGCAGGTGACTCTCGGTGTGGAAAAGGAACGCCACCCGCAGTGGCCGGCGGCCGGGTCGACCATTCTGAATCATGTCGATGATGCAGAGGCTATCGACCTCGATGGCGAGGACACCGATTCCGTTGCTCGCGCGCAGGAACTGTGGGGCGAGCTAAATCAGGATCAGCTCGCACGTTTGTGGACGCTACTGGCGACCTTGCGGGCTGGTCGTGCAACCGACATGGCGCAGGCGAATCCGCTGCTGGCCGCACCTAGGTTGGGTGCGATCTTGTGTGCCGAACCACGCGCCGGTCTGGCAGCGTTGAACCGTTCAGTCATCGCGCTCGACGATCAGCCGGGTATGTTTATCGCCTCCGGACTCGTGCTGGGAGACTTCAGCGCTACTAAGCCAGTGCCGGGGCGTCGCCGTGTGCCGTGGCTCGGTGCATTGGCAGCATTGGCGGATCTCACTGATGAGAGCGTGGACCGTTCTCGTCAGCTGGACTACCTGCGCACAACTGGTGGCCAGGGACTGCTGGACATTGCTGCCAGCGGCCAGGACACCACCCTGGAGTCCGCTACTATCGACCAGAGCTCGGTGCAGATTACCTCGCTGCCGGAAGCACAGGCCAGCGCTATTCTGTCGCAGGTCTTTGATCCTTACCGCATGGTCCCGGGCCCGCTGACCGACGATGACGCTCGCTTCACCGCAATCTACGAAGTGGTACGCAATCGTGCTGAGATTGTGGAATCCGGTGTCATGACCCAGCTTGCCGCCGCCTCTCGAGTGTTGTTTAAGACGGTATCGAAGGCGTCTCCACGACTGCGCAAGGCGGTCAATGTGCGCTTCCACAAGCTCGACGGCATCGATGCGGATAATCCTTCGCTGCACTGGACTCTGGTGCCGGGAACGTCACTGCTTATTGCAGTGGCTGCCCGCGTATTGGCTCGTACTCAGGCTGAGAACTCTGATGCCAGTGTCGCCGCTGTCCGTGAGCTGATTCCGATGTGGGCTCAGCTGGCGGACCTGGTTCCGACGTTGGTGATGAGCGATATTCTCATCGCAGACGCGTTGGTGGCTCACGTCCTCCACGGTGATGTCACCGAGTTGCCGTGGCCAGCACCCGAGTCGGGTGCGGCGGATGAGGAAGAGTCCGACACCGAGGCTGAAAATCCGGCTGACTAGCTGAGCGAGACGACAGCGTAGCCCCACGCTGGAAGCGAGATTTCGGGACCAGCAGCTTCGTCATTGACGATGCTGGCTGCTGCGTCCTCAAAAGTGTGTAGCAGGTGGGCGGAACCGAACTCGGAATCCAGGCTGACGCTGGTTTCGGCGTCGGAGAAATTCGCCACCAAAGCGACAGTTTCAAAGGCATCCGAGTTTCGGGCACCCATTTCGCGCTCATCCTGGCTGCGCACAACGACGAGGCAACGATTGTCCTCGTCATACTCAGTCACCACAGATGCCGACCACGGAGTGCGAAGCGACGGGTGGGACTTCCGCAGCGCGAAGAGATCGCGGTAGGCCGCCAGAATAGTGGCGTGCGAGCCCTCCGAGACCTCCTGCCAATTGAGCTTCGAGCGGTTAAAGGTCTCTGGATCCGATGGGTCGGATACCTCCTTCGGATCCCACCCGGCACGGGCAAACTCACGTAGGCGTCCCTCGCGCGTGAGCCGCTGCAGCTCCGGATCTTCATGGGAACAGAAGAAAGCAAACGGGGTAGAGGCGCCCCATTCCTCACCTTGGAAGAGCATCGGGGTGAAAGGACTGCAGGCGATAACTGCTGCCTTTAAAACCTGCTGCGCCGGAGTGAGGTTCATCGACGGACGGTCACCGACAGCGCGGTTTCCCGTTTGATCATGTGTGGTCGTGTACGTTACGAAAGCATGCATGGGCTGTACAGACAGGTCGAAGAGACGACCATGAGTGCGACCACGGAACGTCGACATTGTGCCCGTATGCCAGAAGCCAGTTTCCAAAGCACTAGCTAGCGCTTCCACCGACCCAAAGTCTGAGTAGTAGGCGTGGTCCTCGCCAGAGACCAGCGTGTGCAGTGCATGGTGGACGTCATCATCCCACTGAGCGTTGAGGCCAAAGCCACCAGCGGCGCGCGGGCGGACCAAACGCGGATCATTCTGGTCGGACTCTGCAATCAAAGAACGCGGAATACCAGTCTCGGCTGCGACAGTGTCTGCGACAACCTGCATCTGCTCCAGAATGTGGAATGCCCCCTCGTCATGCAGGGCATGGACTGCGTCCAGACGAAGACCGTCGACGTGGTAATCCACCAGCCATTGGCGCACTGCATCCAAAATATACGCACGCACCTCATCAGAGTTGTCGCCAGTGAGATTGACAACCTCACCCCAACCCGTCGAACCACCAGCGGTGTAGGGGCCGAAAAATCCCACATAGTTGCCGTCTGGACCAAAGTGGTTAAAGACCACATCCAAGATGACAGCCAAACCCTTTCGGTGGCACGTATCAATCAGCTTCTGTAGACCCCGCGGGCCACCGTAGCCCTCGTGCACGCTGTGCCAGGACACACCGTCATAGCCCCAATTACGGTCACCACCGAAAGGCTGCACTGGCATCAGCTCAATATGTGTTACCCCCAGCTCAATCAGATGGTCTAGATGTTCCACCAAACCTTCGAAATCACCAGAATCGCTGAAGGTGCCCACATGCAGCTCATAAATCAGACCTCCTGGCAGAATCCGGCCCGACCAGGCCGAGTCCTTCCACTTATAGGCACCCAGGTCAACGACCTCGGAGAAACCATGCGGACCATCCGGCTGCGACTGGGAACGCGGATCTGGCAGCGGTATTGTCCAGTCACCGACAGCAGGGGAGGAGCCGTCCCCCGATTCGTCGTCAGGCGCGCCGAATCCCGCATGTGCCCGCAGCGAAAATGCGTAGCGATCCCCCGGTGTACGAGCCACATCAGCTTCAAACCAACCAGAGTTGGCGCCGTAGCCATCGGTGGCGTCAGCGATTGGATGCATATCAAAAATCGCTGGCGCGTCAGGATTGCCCAACAGCAGACGGACTTCGGAAGCGTACGGGGCCCAGACTCGGTAGTTGCTCATGGGCACCATGGTAGGTCAGTCAGCGGATTGGCACAGGGGAACCGTTTTCGAACACCGCGTATTTGAGGTGAGTCCAAGGTGAAGTCGAGATAGTAGCGAGCGACGGTGATTGGGTGTGCACGAAGCCCATACGCAACAATGGACACTATGACCACCGAGCCATCCACTTCGACCGAAGCGACGCAGAAGCAGCGCGACATCGAGCTGATTGTCCCCGCCGGCGGTGACATCGTCACGAATGAAATCGAGATTAAGAAATCTCGCTTCATCACGTGGATCGCGCGTGCTGACGACGAAGACAGCGCCCGAGAGGTCATCAATTTGGCCAAGGCGGAGTACCCGGATGCTCGCCACCACTGCAGCGCATACATTCATGAGGTCGTCGGAGGGAATCGGGTGGAGCGATCCTCAGATGACGGTGAACCTGGCGGCACGGCAGGGCGCCCAATGGTCGATGTGCTCCAGGGCTCTGGAATGACGAATGTCACCGCCGTAGTGATCCGCTATTTTGGCGGCATCAAATTAGGCACGGGTGGGCTTGTGAGGGCCTATTCGGATTCGGTCTCAGAGTGTCTAGAAAAAGTCACGCGCATGCGGCGCGTGCAAAGAGCCTTGAGAGTAGTGAGTGTCTCCGCCGCAGATGCCGGTCGCATCGAAGCGGAATTGCGTGCTCGTGGTTATGAGATCGTGGAAACGCGGTGGGGCCAGAACGTGGAGTTTTCCATCGCGGTGACTGCCGATGGGATTGCCCAGCTTGACGGCGAAATGCAGGCGCTGACTAAGGGAGCTAGCGAGCCGTCTACGGACGGTGGCGAAATCTGGTGGGAGCTGCGCGCTTAACAGCCACTAACCCTGGTTCGGGGATTCCTCGCCGTTGTGTGCGCCGCGATGGCGCTTGAGAATTTCCACCAGCTCGTCCTTATTTTCCGCAATCTTTTCTGGCCGACCGAAGACGCAGACTGCCGCGACAGTAGCACCGTCTTCCTCCACTGCGATAGAGACACCGTCAACGCCACCGCCTTCGGCAATACCCGGGGCAGCACAGACGCCGGTCTCTGCGATTTCCCCGGCCTGGCGGAGGAAATCATCCACATAGACCTGGTCTTCCGGCCGCGCGGAGTTCAGGTAGGACCACAGTTCGCGCTTTTCAAACCGACTCATCAAAACCCAACCTGCAGAGGTGCGCAACAGCGAGCGCGGCAGGAAGTTCTCCGTCAGGTACTGGTAGCGCATGGATTCACCGACGGTTTTGAGGTAGAAAAGCTTGCCACCAACCGGCAGTGCCAGCACGGTAATCAAGCCAGTTTCGTTGTGAATCGCCTCGAGCTCAGCCGTCGGAACGTTGACCATGCGACGACCGGCCATGACATTGAGCAGAAACGGCGCCATGCCGAGCGTGTAACGCTTGTTGGACTCGTCAAGGTAACCTGTCACAGTCAGACCGTTGACAAGGCCCTGCGTGGTACTGAGCGGATAGTTCAGCGTGTGGGCGATGTCAGTGAGGGTTAGACCTTCGTTAGAGCGCGCAACGAGTTCGAGGATCGCCGCAACGCGGTCGACCATGCGGTGGCGGGGGCGGACAGTTTCTGTCATAGGACTAACACTAGCAATCAACCTACGCCATTGTGTTAATTACCTACCCAAATAGGAATATCTAGCAGGTTTGCTATAGCTGTAGAAATTTTTCCCGAATTGTACGCCCTATCGACCTATGCGATGCGTCAGGGCGACCAGAACGCTCTAATATGTACTCCATGAGCTATCTTCAGCCCCAACCTCAGAACCCCATTGAGCTCCGCAAGAACGCGGTGCGAAAGTACTCCCGCAATGCCGTTGTATGGGCAGGCAGTGGTGTCGTCGGCGGTGCAGTGCTCGGACTTCTAGCCGGAAGCATGTCTCTATTCCTCATCCTGGCAGTAGTCGGCCTGGTCGGTGGTTTTCTCAATTGGCAAAAGGTTCAGCGGATTGTGAACTACAAGGATCCGCAGTAAATGCCTGCTCAGCAGCAATTGTCTACCGAGCCAGTGCGTATTGATGCCTGGATTTGGGCGGTCAGGTTGCTGAAAACTCGCTCATTGGCCGCAGATGCGTGCCGTGGCGGCCACGTCAAAGTCAACGGCGAAGCCGTGAAACCCTCAGTTCTGGTCGTTCCAGGGGATAGAGTGCGACTGTGGGCAAACCACCGCGAACACATTGTTGAGGTCACCAAGACGGTGAAGAAGCGGGTCGGAGCTCCGGTGGCCAGGCAGTGCTATATCGACCACTCTCCGCCGCCGCCCCCGAGGGAGATTCTCGCATCGATGCCGACGCGCGACCGCGGTGCCGGGCGGCCTACGAAGCGCGATCGCCGTCAGCTCGATCGTCTTCGGGGACGTCGCTCATAGGCATCCCGGCCTCCGCTAGTTGCTGCAACCGTGCGCGCAAACGGGCTGGTCGACGCTTCGGGTTATGGCTGGTATCTGCAGTGGCCTTGATGTGCTTTTCACCGCGAGCCGCTAGTAGTAGGTCATCGATAACACGCACATGGCCTGGGTTAAAGCGGTACTTCATGGCCTTGCTTACCGCGCTGAGGCGCTGCGGATTAAGTAGCTCTCGCAGCTGCCCGACAGTGCGAATGCCATTGCGCTCCAGCAGTTCTTCTGCCCAGCCGTAATGTTCTGATTTCGATCGGGGCGCATCTGGAAGCAGCATCGTCAGCACGCCGGGTAGGGTTTCCTCAGTCACCACAATGTCATCGGCTGTGGTCTTTGCCGGAGCTGAGGGCTGTTTGCCCTCTCCCTGCGCGGAATCGTCCGGCGTGGATTCCTCCAGCACGGCAACGACTTGGTCGAACTGCTGATCCGCGAGCTCAATAAGGCCAGCGGCCAGCGCAAAAGCTCGATCAATCCGCGGGTCTGTCGCTCCCTCAGGGGCCTTATAGCGAATATCGTGCTCAAATTCCGCCCACGCATGCTGCAGCACAGTGCGCAGTTGCACCTCAAACTGCATATCCGCATATGGAGCTAGCTCTGACGGCGCCGCCGTCGACACCTTGCAGATCAAGTGCTGGGAGCCGTATCCCAACCGGCCGCTGATTCGTGTCTCCGCGGTTTTGTCAATCCTACGCAGCACAGTCAGCGAATCTCCCAGCGCATCCATAATCGCGGGAATCTCCGTCGAATGGTACGTGGTTACACGCACACCGATGATGTCGTGGATACCGTGCCACGGGTCAGGGTAGACGTAGCTGCCATCCGCTTCACGACGCAGGGCCTTCTGCCGCAATGAGCGGAAGGACTTCACCCGCGCCGTGACATTGTCAAAGGCCAAACCGGCATCGGAGAGAATTTCTTTAATCGCATCGACAAAGTCCTGCGCGGCAGTGGGGTGCCGAGTTGCCCACGAGTCGTACTTCGACTGCAGCGCACGTGTAACCTCTCGATCCTCCGCCAACTGAGCCTTGCGGGTCTGCTCGCGGGAACCGTCGGCAAGCGAATCCTTCATTCGATTAATCGTCATCGTCCTCGCGTACCAGCAGTGCTACTGGGAAGGAGCTGAACAGAGAAGCCACGGCGATGGTGCCGGACCAAGTATGGCCAGTGAAACGGTCGGTCCAGAATCCCTTGGGAAGTGTCACTGTAGTGTCGCCCCAACCGCCTTCGCGCTGCAGTCCCAGCGGACGGCGCGTCACCAGCGCGATAACATCTTCCGGCTCGCCCTTCGGTCCACGTGCCGCGCCGACCAGATGACGCTCGCCGACACCGACGGCGAATACTGGCTGGTAGGCACCGCCGACGAAGGACTCCGGGCGTTCCGCACGCAGCTTCACTCCGTGGTGAGTCACCATCAGCTTTGCGACGTCCGCATCGGCATCCGTAAAGTCCTCCGGCAGCTCAGCTGGGTGCTCTGGACTCTTGGTCACCGACGTGACCTCATCGCGGGCAACCTTATCCAGCGCCGCGACTCGCGCATCGTAGTCGACGAAGCGGCGGTTGTCGGGATCAACCAGGGAGTCCTCTGTGAACTCCGTCCCCTGGTAAGTGTCGGGGATACCGGGGCCGACAAGCTGGAGGAGCTTGCGCGACAGAGACGTGGTCAGGGCAGCTGGCGCAATGGAGCGGACGAACTCCGTGATGGAGTCGGTCAGGGGGCCGTCGAGAAGCGCGTCGATCCAGCTGCGGATGCCGAGTTCGAACTCCTCGACCGGCTCCGTCCAGGAGGTGTGAACATCTGCCTCACGGATGGCCTTAATGGCGTAGTTGTGGAGGCGTTCGCGCAGTTCATCGGTAATTACGCCGTCGGTCGGCCAGACTCCGATGATGTTCTGCAACAGGAAGTAGCCGGTGGCATCGTCCGGGGCGGGGGTGATGGCCATCCAGTTGCGGACATTTTCAGCCCAGTCGCCGGAGACATCGGAGAGCTGGAGAATGCGGGCTCGGACATCTTCGCCGCGCTTGGTGTCGTGCGTGGACAGCGTGGTCATGGTTCGTGGCCAGAGGCGAGCACGTTCCGACTGCAACAGGTGGAACTCCGCCGCAGACATGCCGTAGCGACCGAGATCACCGCCGACTTCGTTTAGGCTGATCAGGCGGCAGGCACGGTAGAAGGTCGTGTCTTCGACACCCTTTGCCATGACCGCACCACAAACCTGAGCGAACCGCGTGGCGGCCTCACTACCGGCTACCAAACCTGCCGAAATGAGGTCGAGGGCAAAGACACGAGAGGGGAAACGCGCTGCCATTTCACCAATGACCGTGGAAGCCACTCGTGACAGGGAGACATAGTCCGAACGATAGACAGGCATGGCAGCGACCAGCTTGCAGATGGTGTCGATAAGTACCTCATCGCTGACGCTGGTACCGCTGATAGACCAGTTATCGCGGCGCAGGGCACGTGCTAGACGACGAACCTCCGCAGCCAACTCGTGAGCAGCGACATCGTGCTTGAGAGCCTGCGCAGTTGCCTGCACGGCAGTCTTGTCCCAGGTTGAACCGGACTGCTGCAGAGCCAACATGCTCATGGCGTCTCGGGAGTCGCGGTTGACGAAGACATTGTCGAACTCACGCAGGGCGTCGTAACCCGTGGTGCCGTCAACCTGGAGCCTCGGATCCAGTGGCTCTTCGGCACCCAGAATTTTCTCGATAACCAGCCACTTGTCATCGCCGAGTAGACGGCGCAGCTCGCTGAGGTATCCGAATGGGTTGCTGAGGCCATCTGGGTGGTCAATGCGGACACCGTCAATGATGTCCGCAGCTAGCAGCTCGCGGATGATGCGGTGTGTGTGCTCGAATACCACCGGGTTTTCCTGGCGGATGCCGGCCAGACCGTTGACGCTGAAGAATCGACGGTAGCCAATGACCCCGTCCTTCCAGTACATCAGGCGATAGGCCTGGCGATCATGTACTTCCTGCGGGGTGCCGTCCTCGGTGCCCGGGCGCACCGGGAATGTGTTGTCGTAGTAGCGCAGAAGTGGCTCGTCGCCAGAGGTGTCGAGCTCCAGCTTGTCGATATCCTCCGGGGAGCCCAGAATCGGCAACCCCATCTTGCCGTTGGCACCGTTGTCCTCGTGCCAGTCGATGTCGAAGTATGGCTCGAACTGAGAATCCTTGCCATAGGTCAGAACGTCCCACCACCAGGCATTGAGCTTGGGCTCCTCAACACCGAGGTGGTTCGGTACCAGGTCGATAATGATGCCCAGACCGGCCTTGTGCGCCACCTGCGCGAGCTTCTGCAGCTCTTCCATGCCGCCGAGCTCCGGGTTCACTGTCGTCGGATCGATGACATCGTAGCCATGGTTCGACTCCGGTACGGCGGTGAGGATAGGCGACAGATACAGGTGTGAAATCCCGAGGTCTGCCAAGTAGCCGACCTGTTCAGCCGCGTCAGCGAACGTGAAAGCGCGCCCGTTTGGGTCGGCCTTGGGGCCACGGAGTTGGAGACGGTAGGTGGACGTAATTGGTCGGCGACTCATGTTCCCCTTTATACCGCCCACCAGGAAAAGCTGCTGCCTGACCGCTGTGGAAGCAGCTAGCCCCAGAGTCTGCGCCCGCCGTCCGAATGCGAATTTCTTCTCGTGAACGTGGCCTAGAAGGGTGGCATTCCGTCATCGCCCGGCAGGGAAGTAGAACCGAACAACGGAACCGACTCACTGGAGTTGTTTCCGGCGCTGGCGCTAGGTGTCCCTTCCGCAGTGTCTCCCGCTTCGGACGCGCCATCCTCTTCCGGATTCAGCCCGAGTGCGGTGAAGAGCTCCTTCTCAGTCCAAATCTGGATTTCCTGGCCTTCGGCCTGCAGCTGTCGAGCCCTCTTCTCCTTCGACGTCACCGAATCCCACGGACCGGCGACCAAAATTGTCGTCTTCTTCGTGACACCCTTATTGATATTCGCACCTGCAAAGGCAATCTTGTCCCACAGAAAGCCCTTGTCATACGGTGCAAAATCACCGGTCAGTGTCACCCGCTGCTGGTACAGCAGGCCGCTTGGATCCGCGTCCGGATTCGGGTCTGGAATGGTGTCCGGTGTCTTTGCCGCATCCCATTTCGCATTGCGACGCGGCCGACGTGACGGCGCGGAACTGCCGGACTGCGCACCAGCACCAGCACCAGTGCCCGCGTTGGTCCCGGCACCAGTGCTGGCGACACCAGCCGGGTCATAGCGCACCATCCGCACTCGTCCACTGCCAATCTGGCCCAAGCTCAGCGAGACCTTCTGGCTCAAATCAGCCACCGATGTTGCGCGCTGCTGCTCCATCAACCACAGCGCTACCTCAGCACATGCGACCGCATCTGCCGTCGCATCATGATGATTCTCCAGCGACGCTCCCGCGGCCTCCGCCAACGTCGGCAGCTTCAAGTTGGGCAGCCCCAACTGCATCTGCCGAGCCCACATATAAGTACACGCAAAACTCAACTTCGGTGCTGGAATGCCTTCCGCCCGGCACGCCCGCGACAGGGCTGTGAAATCAAACCGCGCATTGTGAGCAACTACGTCCAAATCCCCAACGACGTCAACAAACTTCGCCAGCTGCTCCGGAAATGACGGCTCACCGGCCACATCCGCCGCCGTGATGCCATGAATCGCGACATTGGCTTCATCAAAATACTCCAGCCCCTTTGGCGGACGGCACATCCAGGAATAACGATCCGTCACCTTCCCGCCACGCACGACCGCAACACCAAGCTGAATAATCGAGCCGGTGTCTTCGTTCGCTGTCTCTACATCGAACGCCGCAAACGGTGCGATGTCTGACACCGCAACCTCATCCCCAGTAGGAAGCGGTGCAAAAGGCACAGAGTGCTTTACGACGTCGCCCGCGCCCTCAACCACACTCACGCCTTCGGTGACCGCCGCGCGCTGTGCCACCCACGGCATCAACGTGGAAGTAAAAGCATCTGCTGAGTTGTAGAACTCAG
Organism: Corynebacterium sp. HMSC061H03; assembly: GCF_001838215.1. Taxonomy (NCBI): domain Bacteria; kingdom Bacillati; phylum Actinomycetota; class Actinomycetes; order Mycobacteriales; family Corynebacteriaceae; genus Corynebacterium; species Corynebacterium sp. HMSC061H03. Next base: position 105,396 of record NZ_KV836075.1, on the reverse strand, counting down.
GATTCTTGGCTATCTCCGCCACGAGGTCTGCCAGCAACTGCGCTGCTGCCTGACGATGAGGCATCACACGGGCCTTTGGCAAAGCTACCCCGAGGTCTACCGTGCCGGGGAAAAAGCGGTTGGCCGGAGTGTAGACACCGTTTTTACTTGCCGATGCGACCTCGGCAACGTCGGCAAGCGGGAGGGGCTTCGCGGGGGCGGTGCTAGCCGTGTTGATGGTGTGGGTAAGGCGGAGCCCATCTGCGGTAATAGTCACCGTGTCGCCGGTGAGCTCGAAGACGACGGCGGGCTCGGAGGATGGCGTGGTCGTAGTCATGCACTAGATGGTAGCGCCGATGGCGGATTGAGCCTCATAGAGGCTGCGGTACCTGCGGCTGTCGCCGAGTACATGTGGCTTCCGACAATGTGGAAATGCCCACAAAAATAGGAATATTTATGGAGCGTTCGGACAGTGGGGGGTGTCTGCACCCCTGAAAACCACATGTTTTGGGGGGTTAAATGTCCGGATGCATTTTGAGCGGGCGCTCCTTATACTTTTCGACGAACGGCGGTAACTGGTCGTTCGAGCTTTCGAGCTCAAGCGAAGGGCAAAGCGGAAACAACGTATGCCAGTGAAGCGATGAAATAAGGAGTAAACATTTTGAGCACGCATCCTGTGCACCCTGGTTCTATCTTGAACGATAATTTCCTCGAGCCGCGACACCTCTCTATCTACCGACTGGCTCTTGCCATCGGCGTGCCAAGCTCAACTCTGGAGCGCTTTCGCACCGGCCGCACTGCGGTCACTACTGACCTCGCAAATCGACTGTCCGACTACTTTGACACCGAGCCGGAGTACTGGTTGAACTCTCAGGCGGAGTTCAATATGCGCGCATCTGCGTAAGAAGACTTCACGCCAGCTCGGCTCCCGCGGTGCTGTGTTGACCCAAACCCTGTTTTGAGTTGAACTCAGAGCCGAAAATCCCCTGTCAGTGGAAGAAAAGTCTTCCGCCGACAGGGGATTTTTGTGTAGGAACAAACCCAGGCCCAGGCCCCTACACCCAACGCGGACGCGGCTAGTGCCGCTCGATCAGCACGATGGTAGAACGGGCTGGCACGCGGAGCTCGCCTTCTGGCTCAACGATGCGCTCGCGGGTCGGGCGACCCGTGATCTCTGTGGTGTCGATGATGACTTCCCAGCTGTGTGCGTATTCGGTGCCCGGAATTTGGAACATGATGTCCTCGTGGTGGGCGTTGAAGCACAACAGGAAGGAGTCATCCTCAATCCTGTGACCTCGGCGGTCAGGCTCGGTGATGGCATCGCCGTTGAGCCAGACCATCAACGACTTGCCGAAGTCGAAGTTCCAGTCATCGGTAGTCATGACACGGCCCTCATAGGTCAGCCAGGCAATGTCACGATCGTCGGTTTCCGCACCGAGCGGGCCACCGCGCAGGAAGCGGCGGCGTCGGAAGACTGGGTGTTCCGCACGCAGCTCAGTCAGGAACTGGGTGTATTCGACCAGTTCAGAGTTGGTGCGAGTCTGATTCCAGTCGACCCAGGCCAAACGGTTGTCCTGGCAGTAGACGTTGTTGTTGCCCTTCTGGCCACGTCCCATTTCGTCACCGTGGCTAATCATTGGAGTGCCCTGGGACAGTAGGAGAGTGGTCAGGAAGTTACGACGCTGGCGAGCGCGCAGCGAAATGATGCGCTCGTCGTCGGTCGGGCCTTCCACACCGCAGTTCCAAGAACGGTTGTGGGACTCGCCATCGCGGTTGTCCTCGCCGTTGGCCATATTGTGCTTCTCGTTGTAACTGACCAAGTCATTGAGGGTGAAACCGTCATGCGCGGTCACGAAGTTAATCGACGCAGTTGGGCGGCGGTCATTGTTTGCATACAGGTCCGAGGAACCGGTGATACGTGAAGCGAACTCGCCGAGCGTGGATGGCTCACCGCGCCAGAAGTCGCGGATGGTGTCGCGGTACTTACCGTTCCATTCAGTCCACTGCGGTGGGAAGTTACCGACCTGGTAGCCACCTTCGCCGACATCCCACGGTTCTGCGATGAGCTTGACCTGGCTGACAATCGGATCCTGCTGTACCAAGTCAAAGAAGGCGGAGAGTCGATCGACATCGTGGAATTCTCGAGCCAGGGTGGAGGCCAAATCGAAGCGGAAGCCGTCGACATGCATCTCGGAGACCCAGTAGCGCAGCGAATCCATAATCAGCTGCAGCGAGTGTGGGTGGCGCACATTCAGGGAGTTACCGGTGCCGGTGTAGTCCATGTAGTGCTGGCGGTCACCCTCGACCAAACGGTAGTAGGCCTCGTTGTCGATACCTCGGAAGCAGATGGTTGGGCCCATGTGGTTGCCCTCGGCGGTGTGGTTGTAGACCACGTCGAGGATGACCTCAATGCCGGCATCGTGAAATGCGCGCACCATGCCCTTGAACTCGCTGACTGCTCCGCCTGGCTTTTGGGAAGCCGAGTAGTCCTGGTGTGGTGCTAGGAAACCGAAGGTGTTGTAGCCCCAGTAGTTGCGCAGCCCCTTTTCGCGCAGGTGGTCGTCCTGGAGGAACTGGTGGACCGGCATCAGTTCGATAGCCGTGACACCAAGGTCCTTGAGGTAGTCAATAATTGCCGGATGCGCGAGACCGGCATAGGTACCACGTAGCTCCTCCGGGATATCCGGGTGAGTCATGGTCATACCCTTGACGTGGGCTTCGTAAATCACGGTTTCGTTGTACGGCGTGCGAGGTGCGCGGTCAGCGCCCCAGTCGAAGAATGGGTTGATGACCACGGAGGTCATGGTGTGTCCCAGGCTGTCCTCGGTGTTGCGCTTCGAGTGGTCATGAATGTCATAGTTGAACAGTGATGGGTGACCGTCGAATTCGCCGTCGAAAGCCTTGGCGTATGGGTCGACCAGCAGCTTGTTGGGGTCGCAACGCTTACCGTTGGCCGGATCGAATGGGCCGTGTACGCGGTAGGCGTAGCGCTGGCCCGGCATGATAGACGGGATGTAGCAGTGCCAGATATGCGCATCGACTTCTTCCAACTCAATGCGTGTTTCTTCGCCTTCGGCGCTAATCAGACAAAGCTCAACCTTTTCCGCAACGTCGGAAAAGAGTGCAAAGTTGGTGCCAGCGCCGTCGTAGGTAGATCCGAGCGGGTAAGGCTCACCCGGCCATACTTGATAATCGCCGACTGTATTTGCTTGGTTCATGTGACTACCTTAACCGTTTTGTAAAAAACATGAGCCTTTTTCGGTCCCGTGTGGGCGCGCCATCCGTCCCATCTGTCGAGCGCACTTCGCAAAAACGACCCCCAAGGAAAAATTCGAGTCGAACGATTAAGAGCATAAACTTCGCGTGAAAATAAGTATTTAACCCTGCAAGTGGGCAATTTGACACTCTAAACGCACCTTGGCGGGCGCCGAATCCCCAATATTCGCGGTCACCAACGCGCGAAGATCCCCAAAGGCCTTTACTTTTGGAGTTATGAGTCCACGAACCATTGGTGTAACGGAAGTAGCGTTCCGAGACGCTCATCAGAGCCTCATGGCAACGCGAATGGCTATGGAAGACATGGTCGATGTCTGTGAAGAAATGGACAAGGCCGGTTTTTGGAGTGTGGAGTGCTGGGGCGGCGCAACCTTTGACGCCTGCATCCGCTTCCTTAATGAAGACCCCTGGGAGCGCCTGCGGACATTCCGCAAGCTGATGCCGAACAGTCGCCTGCAGATGCTGTTGCGCGGTCAAAATCTCCTCGGTTACCGCCACTACGAGGACATGGTGGTTGACAAGTTCGTCGAGAAATCCGCTGAAAACGGTATGGACGTATTCCGTGTTTTCGACGCCCTCAACGACCCACGCAATCTCGAGCACGCCATGCGCGCGGTCAAGAACGTCGACAAGCATGCGCAGGGCACGATCTGCTACACGACGTCTCCGCTTCACGACGTCGACGGGTACGTGAAGCTCGCTGGTCGTCTACTGGATATGGGGGCGGACTCCATTGCGTTGAAGGACATGGCAGCGCTGCTGAAACCCCAGCCGGCTTACGACATCATCCGCGGCATCAAGGAAACCTACGGCGAGGACACCCAGATTAACGTCCACTGTCACTCGACCACCGGTGTCACGATGGTGACTTTGATGAAGGCCATCGAAGCTGGTGCGGATGTCGTGGACACGGCAATTTCGTCGATGTCGCTGGGCCCGGGGCACAACCCGACCGAGTCGCTGGTGGAAATGTTGGAGGGAACCGACTACACCACCGACCTGAACATGGATAACCTGATCACCATTCGTGACCACTTCCGCAAGGTGCGTCCGAAGTACGCAGAGTTCGAGTCGAAAACCCTGGTCAATACCGACATTTTCATGTCGCAGATTCCTGGTGGCATGTTGTCGAACATGGAAAACCAGCTCAAGGCCCAGGGCGCGGGTGACCGCGTCGAAGAGGTCATGCGTGAGGTACCGATTGTCCGAAAGGACGCCGGTTACCCGCCGCTGGTGACTCCGAGCTCGCAGATCGTCGGCACGCAAGCTGTGTTTAACGTGCTGATGGGACGCTACAAGGTTATGACGGCTGAGTTCGCTGACCTCATGCTCGGCTATTACGGGCAGTGCCCGGGTGAGCGCAACCCAGAGCTGATTAAGCAGGCAGCGGAACAGACCAAGAAGGAAGAAATCACGGTTCGCCCGGCTGATCTCCTCGAACCAGAGTGGGACGACCTGGTCAAGCAGGCCAAGGAGCTCGACGGTTACAACGGCACCGCCGAGGACGTCCTGACCAACGCACTGTTCCCATCCGTCGCGCCGGGATTCTTCACCACGCGCGGCGAAGGGCCGAAGAACGTCGGTAAGACTGCCGAACAGCTCAAGCGCGAGGCGGAGCAGGCCTCTGGTGCTGCCAATGCCATTCGCGAGCCAATTCGCTACAAGGTCACCGTTGGCGGTCGCTCACAGACCGTCCAGGTGGAACCCGCCTAGGAACATCGGGAGAAGAGATAGCAATGTCGCAAAGTTCAGCAAACCAGCCGAATCCGGCGGGTGCCGTCGCGCCGGGCGTCGATGCCTCGATGGCGGAGCGCCTGGATTATTTGGATGCTCAGCGTCGTCGTGTTGAGGCCGGTGGCGGTGAGGCCCGCCAGGCCAAGCAGCACGAACGTGGGAAGATGACTGCCCGCGAGCGTATCGACAACTTCGTCGACGAGGGCACTTTCCGTGAAACCGGCATGTTTATGACTCACCGCACCACCGACTTCGGCATGGATACTGCCGACGCGCCTGCCGACGGCGTGGTCACCGGCACTGCCGCGGTTCTCGGCCGGGCAGTGCACGTGGCCTCCCAGGACTTCACGGTCATGGGTGGCTCCGCTGGTGAAACGCAGTCCCGCAAGGTTGCGGCCACCATGCGCGCTGCTGCCGACAACGGCACTCCGTTCGTGTTTATCAACGACTCCGGTGGTGCTCGCATTCAAGAGGGGATTGACTCTCTGTCGGGCTACGGCCAGGTCTTCTACAACAATGTCTGGCTTTCCGGTCTGGTGCCGCAGATTTCCATCATTGCAGGCCCATGTGCTGGAGGCGCTGCCTACTCGCCAGCGCTGACCGACTTCATCATTCAGACTCGCAAGGCACAGATGTTCATCACCGGCCCGGGCGTTATTAAGTCTGTGACCGGCGAGGAAGTCACCTCCGAGCAGCTCGGTGGCGCTGATGCGCACATGGCCAAGGCCGGCAATATTGACTTCGTTGCCGACGATGACGAGCAGGCCATCCTGATTGCGCAGAAGCTATTAAGCTTCCTGCCACAGAACAACACGGAAGAGCCACCAATCGTGGATCCGGTATTCGACGCCGAGCCGGATCCAGAGCTCCGCGACATCGTCCTCGTCGATGGCAAGAAGGGCTACGATGTCCGCGAGGTCATCATCCGTATCGCCGACAATGGCGATTTCCTCGAGTGCCAGGCGGGTTTTGCCACCAACCTGGTTGTCGGCTTTGGTCGAGTTTTGGGCCGTACCGTGGGCTTTGTCGCCAACCAGCCGAACGTGATGTCCGGTGTGCTGGACATCAATTCCTCGGACAAGGGCGCAAAGTTCATCCGCTTCTGCAATGCCTTTAACATCCCGCTGGTCACCCTGGTTGACGTTCCTGGCTTTATGCCGGGCGTCACCCAGGAGCATGGCGGCATCATCCGCCACGGCGCAAAGATGCTTTACGCATACTCCGCAGCGTCTGTGCCCAAGGTGACCGTCGTCATGCGTAAGGCCTACGGCGGTGCGTACCTGGCGATGTGCTCGAAGGACCTCGGCGCGGACTACGTATTCGCATGGCCGACTGCGGAAATTGCGGTGATGGGCGCAGAGGGTGCGGTCAACGTGGTCTTCCGAAAGGAAATTGCCGCCGCGGGCGACGAGGAAGAGCAGGCGCGCGTGCGCGACGAGCGTATCGCCGAATACAAGACACGCTTCTCGACGCCGTATGTCGCCGCCTCGCGCGGACTGGTCGACGACGTGATTGACCCGGCGGAAACCCGCCTGCGTGTGGCTGACGCACTGTCGGTTCTGCGTAACAAGCGCGAGGTTCGCCCGGCCAAGAAGCACGGATTGGGGCCACAGTAATGTCTGACGGCATCGGTGAGATTAAGGAGCTGCGAGCGCTCGTCGCTGAACTGACCGACCGGTTGGATGCGACCTCGACAAGCTTGCAGAAGGCCACGGCACGCCTGAATCAGGCAGAAAGCGAGTTGGCTGAACTGCGCAAACGCGTGGACGCAGATATCCCCGAGGATACTGTCATCGCCATTTCGGCAGCAGTGTCTGCGTACCTGGGCAATCGCGGCAAGGTGAAGGCAATTCGATACAACCGCCATAAGACGTGGGCTGCGCAGGGACGCCAGATCCAGCAGCAGCGCAACCTGCGTTAGTTGGAAATTTTCGATACCCGACTTAATTGAGTCTGACTCATTGACTTTTGCTACGTGAGGATTGTTGAGCCATGAAATTGAAAGTGACTGTCGGCGGCATTGCCTACGATGTCGACGTCGAAGTAGTTGAGGAGCCCAAGCGTCTTTCGCCCATCGTGTTGGGTGGATCGTCGAGCGCTTCCGTTGAGCCGGCCACCGCTAGTGTCTCGGGTGTCTCCGCCAATTCGGTGGTGGCGCCACTGGCAGGTTCGGTCAGCAAGATTTTGGTCGAGGAAGGCCAGAAGATTGAGGCTGGGGAGGTGCTGCTCATTCTCGAGGCAATGAAGATGGAAACCGAGATTACGGCCCCGGCTGCAGGCACCGTCGGCTCTATTCATGTCGAAGTCGGCGACGCAGTGCAGGGCGGCCAGGGACTCGTCTCGATTGATTAGCCGCATTAGCCGGGGTGTAAAGATTTTGGGGTGAAGTCTTTCTAGCCCCGGTTGCTGGAAATACTTAAGGTTGCCTTAATATTTTCCTTATGAATGCCGTTCTTCTCGCCGTTTTGGTGATGCTAATCCTGGCGGTCTGCCGGGTACACGTTGTGCTAGCGCTGTTTATTGGCGCCTTAGTCGGTGGTCTTTCCGCCGGTATGGGGCTCGATGCCACAATGGTTGCCTTCCAGGAAGGCCTCTCTGGTGGTGCGAAGATTGCCCTGAGCTATGCCATGCTGGGCGCCTTTGCCATGGCAGTGGCATCCTCTGGGTTGCCCAAATTGCTGGCCGATTGGCTGATTGCCAAGATCGGTACGGAGGATGAAGGCGCTAAATCTAAGGCAGAGGCATGGACCAAGTGGGGTATGGTCGCCGGCATTTTGGCCATGGCGATTATGTCGCAGAACCTCATCCCAGTTCACATTGCGTTTATCCCGCTGATTATTCCGCCGCTGTTGCCGGTATTTAACCGCCTCAACATCGACCGTCGAATGATTACCAGTGTGATGACCTTCGGTTTGGTCACCACCTACATGTGGGTTCCGGTCGGATTCGGTTCTATCTTCCTGAACGACATCCTGCTGGGGAACATCGAGAATGCTGGCCTTGATGTTTCCAATATCAACATCATGATGACGATGGGCATCCCGGCTCTCGGCATGCTGGCCGGTCTGGCCATTGCCGTATTTTTCTCCTACCGGAAGCCACGGCATTACGAAGATCGGCCGATTGCCCAGTCCTCACACGCAGAAACCCAGTCTGACGAACCGGTGTCGAAGTACCGAGTTATCGTTGCTCTCGTTGCAATCGTGGTGACTTTCGTCGTCCAGATTGTGATGAATTCTATGGAGACCGATGCCGATCCGTTGCTGATTGGTGCACTCACTGGTCTGGCAATCTTCATGCTCACCGGTGCCGTGCGCTGGCGTGAGGCGGACGACGTGTTCACCGCCGGTATGAAGATGATGGCCCTGATTGGTTTCATCATGATTTCCGCACAGGGCTTCGCCTCGGTGATGTCGGAGTCCGGCCAGATCGAGCCGCTGGTGACCGCTACTGCAGAGCTGTTTGCGGGCAACAAGCCTGCCGCTGCATTCGCCATGCTGGTCGTTGGTCTGGTGGTCACGATGGGTATTGGTTCGTCCTTCTCGACGCTGCCGATTATCGCCATCATCTATGTGCCGTTGTGTGTATCGCTGGGCTTCTCGCCGATGGCTACCGTCGCCATCATTGGTACTGCAGGTGCTCTAGGTGATGCTGGTTCGCCGGCATCGGACTCGACGCTCGGCCCGACGATGGGTCTCAATGCCGACGGGCAGCACGACCACATTCGCGATTCGGTTATTCCGACCTTCCTGCACTTCAACCTGCCGCTGCTGGCAGCTGGTTGGGTAGCAGCTCTGGTGCTCTAGCGCCGGGGCTTGACCGTGAGCGTGATTGTTTCAGCGGGGCTTACTGACCTGCAATCCCCTTAGTCTCCGCAACCCCCGCAATTCCGGCGATAAAGAGCTCGGTTCCCAGTGCAATGCGCTGGCGGCCGAGCTCTTTTGTCTGTGTAGCCGTATCTTCAGAGGAAGTCTCGACCTCAGCGTCCTTATCGGCGGTGTTCTCGCCACTGGCATCACCATTGTCGGAAACGCCCTTGGCGCCGTTCAGGTCAAGCGCGATGGCTGTCTGCTGGTCGACTGTCGCACCGAGAATGAAGTACACGAGGACAGACGCGGTATCAGCCGCTGATGGGGTGCTGATGGAGGTTTCGGGTGCATTCTCCAGGACGTCGGCAAGCAGTTGTTCGGGGCGAATCGTGGCGGTGCCCGTAGCGAGCGCGGCCGAGACGACCTCGGCGCCATCCCGATGAGCGGTGAGGCAGGAGTAGAGCAGCTCGGCGACGGCTTCGATGTCGGCACGCCAATCGCCTGTGGCGGAAAACTCTGTGCAGGGAGCCAAGATGCGGTCAGCGACGGCGCCCAGCAGTGCCTGCTTGGAAGGGTAGTGCCAGTACATTGCGCCAGCGGCGGTACCCAAGTGGCGAGTCAGGCGGCGGATCGTGAGATCGCCGAGTCCGTACTCGTTGAGAATGGTGAGAGCTGCGTCGACAATGATGTCCTTGGTCAATTGCACACTGCCTACCGTAGACGAAAGAAGAATCATCTGGAAGATGTCTCAAGGCTGAAATGGGGAGCGTAAATCCGCGACACGACGGGAATTGAACCCTGTTCGACATTCTGTAGCTGCGGTATTAAGTTTGATAACTGAACAACTTCTGAAACGGTGTTCAAGTTTTATCCCCAGCCTCAAGGAGCATCACCCCCATGACTCAACAGCAGCAGGACATTTTGGAACTCGCCCGAGAAAAGGTGCTCGGCCGCGGTGAGGGGCTGAACTATGAGGAGACCCTGGCAGTTCTGAACCTCGATGACGACAGCATCGAGGATCTGCTGGCACTGGCTCATGAGGTGCGCTTGAAGTGGTGCGGCGAAGAGGTCGAGGTTGAAGGCATTATCTCGCTGAAGACTGGCGGCTGCCCAGAGGACTGCCACTTCTGTTCGCAGTCGGGTCTGTTCGAGTCTCCGGTGCGTTCGGCATGGCTGGATATCCCGGCACTGGTGGACGCCGCCAAGCAGACCGCAAAGTCGGGTGCGACTGAGTTCTGCATCGTTGCTGCAGTAAAGGGGCCGGACGAGCGACTGCTCAGCCAGATGGAACAGGCCGTCGCCGCCATTCAGGCAGAGGTTGACATTAATGTGGCCGCCTCTATGGGCATTCTGACGCAGGAGCAGGTAGATCGCCTGGCCAAGGCTGGTATTCACCGCTACAACCACAACCTCGAGACCGCCAAGAGCTACTTCCCGCAGGTCGTGACCACCCACACTTGGGAAGAGCGCCATGACACCCTGCGCATGGTTGGCGAAGCCGGTATGGAGGTCTGCTGCGGCGGCATCCTGGGTATGGGAGAGACCCTTGAGCAGCGTGCCGAGTTCGCTCAGGACCTGGCGGAGCTCAACCCGACCGAGGTGCCGATGAACTTCCTCGACCCGCGTCCGGGCACTCCGTTCGCCGGTCGCGAGCCGATGCCAGCCAAGGACGCACTGCGCGCCATTGGTGCCTTCCGTCTGGCTCTGCCGAAGACCATCCTGCGTTTTGCTGGTGGTCGTGAGCTCACCCTGGGCGACCTGGGCGCAGAAAAGGGGCTGCTCGGCGGTATCAACGCTGTCATTGTCGGTAATTACCTGACCACGCTGGGCCGTCCGGCGGAGCAGGATCTGGACATGCTTGGCAAGGTACGACTTCCAATTAAGGCCCTCAATGCAACTGTCTAAGCCTCGGACATCTAGCCCGCGTGCGACGCGGGGTAAGAAAGTCGACTCCATGGAGCTGCTCCAGGCCATGGTGCTGGGAGACGATCCCAAGTTCGATCCTTTTACCGGCGCCGACCTCGAAGCTGGTGAAGTGCGCGAACGATCCTATGGTGCAAAAGCTGGACTGGAGGCGCCTCGATTCTGCCAGCTCTGTGGGCGCCGGATGGTGGTGCAGGTGCGTCCGGACGGCTGGATTGCAAAGTGCTCGCGCCACGGCGAAGTGGACTCCGTTATGTTGGAGCAGCGATAAAAGGCGCTGGTTGTGCTAGTGCGCCATTCGGGCACGCTAGTACTGGATGTGCGCCGTGAGGTAAGTTAGTCAACTATGACCATGAAAAATACCCGAGTCCCGCACGTTGAAAAGCAGAGCGTGGCAATGGCCTCGGGTATTGTTCTCTTCTCCGTTGTAACGGGAACGATAGCCGGAGTGGCCTGGGCATTCCTGCGCCCCAAGCAGCAGGTGCAAATGCTCCCAGATAACCAACTGGCGATTATTCAGGAAACCGTTGACGCTGGTTTTATCGGGCTGCTCTGGTTTGTTGCTGTCACTGCCATCAGCGGCCTGGTGCTGGGAATTACTACCTTCCGAAACCGTGCCATCACGACTCCTGTGCAGATGCTCACGGCAATTGGATGGGCAGGTTTCTCCGCGTTGATGAGCGCAGCAGTGACGTACCTCGTCGGTCAGTCGGTTGCGGCATTGCTCCAGCCGGATCTGGCGGGAATGCAGCCAGGCGATAAGTTCTCGGTGATTCCAGACTTCAAAAGCTATGTAGCACTGCTGGTCGCGCCACTGGTTGCCATGCTCGCACTGTGGTCCCGGGTGCTGTTCCAAACGGACTTCACGGAAGGCAACGAGAGCGCTGCAGACAATGCTACGGACGCAGATTCGGTCACTAAGTGAGACGGTGAGGTTCTGCGCGGGAGCCGTCGTAAAGCACTAATTCCTACTGAACAGGGGTAGTTATTGGGAAATAGGCTTATACAAGCCTTACAATTTTGGGAAATAGGTTCGTCCTCGATGTCAGTATTCGCCCCGATTAGGGGCTTTTTCGATATTGTGTGGCGAGCTTAGGTCTCTTGCACTTGCCCGTTTGAGTCCGCTGCGAATGCCTCCGGGGACCGTTGCCGGTAACGGTGACGGCGTTTTCTCCGGTCGTAGCCACAGCCCATTGAAGTAAGGACGTAGTTTTCCGTGAATACCAGCCTTGCGGCCAATGCTTCCAGCCTGCCGCGCCTTGAATCGGATCTGTACGAATCGGTAGTCGATAAAGATGGCCGCTACGGTGGCGTAATTGCAGATGAGCGCTGGGCCCAGGAGATTAAGCGCCTCGCCCGCGAACGCAATGCCGTAATTCTTGCGCACAACTACCAGCTGCCGGAGATTCAGGATATTGCCGATTACACAGGCGACTCCCTCGGACTTTCCCGCATCGCTGCGGAAACCGATGCCGACGTCATCGTCTTCTGTGGTGTCCACTTCATGGCGGAAACCGCCAAAATTCTGAGCCCAGAGAAGACCGTCCTTATTCCGGACGAGCGCGCCGGCTGCTCCCTGGCGGACTCCATCACCGCAGATGAACTGGCCGAGTGGAAGGCAGAGAATCCCGGCGCACTGGTAGTCAGCTACGTCAACACCACGGCAGACGTAAAGGCTCTGACCGACATCTGCTGTACTTCCTCCAACGCCGTCGACGTGGTCAAGTCCATCCCGGAAGACCAAGAGATCCTGTTCAACCCGGATCAGTTCCTCGGCGCACACGTCCGCCGTGAGACCGGCCGCGACAACATCAAGGTATGGGCTGGTGAGTGCCACGTCCACGCCAACATCAACGGTGAGGAACTCGCGCACCGCGCGGAGGAGAACGCCGATTCGCAGCTGTTCATTCACCCGGAGTGCGGTTGCGCGAACTCTGCGATTTACCTCGCAGGTGAAGGCACCATCGAGCCCGAGCGCGTGCAGATGCTCTCCACCGGCGAGATGCTGACCGAGGCGCAGAAGCTGAAGGAGAACAAGCCCAACGGCAAGGTGCTCGTGGCCACTGAGGTGGGCATGCTCCACCAGCTGCGCAAGGCCGCACCGGATGTCGACTTTGAGCCGGTCAACGACCGCGCTTCCTGCTCGTACATGAAGCTCATCACTCCGGCGGCTCTGCTGCGCTGCCTCGTTGAGGGCACTGATGAAGTCGATGTCGAGCCGGATGTCGCCGACAAGGCGCGCGCTTCGGTCGAGCGCATGATCGCCATCGGTAACCCAGGCGGAGGCGAGTAACACGTTTGGTCTGCGCCCATCATTCGACAGTTGGACACTGACGTGTGACTTCCTCGTCATCGGCGGGGGAGTCGCAGGGCTCAGTGCTGCGCGTCGGGCTCTTGAGCTCGGCCTCGACGTGCTGGTTATCGACAGCGTCGAGTGGCGCGTCGGTGCCCGCAAACAGCTGCGTTTCGCCGATGCTGCCACGAATCTCGCCCAGGGCGGGCTCGCGGTCGTCGGGCTTGACGACGACCCCAGCGGCCATGTGGCCAACGGGTTCGACGACACCACTGATTCCCATATCGCGGATACTCTCGATGCCGGTGCCGGACACGGCGATGAAGAGGCTGTGGCTTCCATCATCCGCGCCGGCGCTGCGGCGACCGAGTGGCTAATCGGGCTAGGCGCTACATTCGACCCGGCACCGGATAACCCGGCCGTTTATTCCCGCACTAAAGAGGGCGGACACCACGCGCGGCGCATCATTCATGCCGGCGGTGACGCCACTGGTGCTGAAATCGAGCGCGCCCTAGAAGCCTCAGTTACCGGCGTGCGAGTACTGCAAAACGCCACAGCGCGCCAGCTCATCGTTGGCAAAGACGGCCGCGTGCTGGGGGCGCTGGTAGCGGATCCCCGTGGCGGTGGCGCTATTCGCGCAGGCGCCACTCTGCTGGCTACCGGTGGCGTGGGCCATATTTACCGTGCGACCACGGCCCCCTCGGGCGCCCGCGGCGAGGCTATCGGCATGGCCTCCGATGCTGGCGCGGAGATTCGGGACATGGAGTTTATCCAGTTCCACCCGACGGTGCTCTATGACGAGCGCTCGGCATCAGATGGCACCGGCCGACGCCATCTCATCAGCGAGGCGGTCCGTGGTGAAGGAGCCATTCTCGTCGACTCCCGGGGCAACAGTGTGACCGCCGGCGTTGACCCTCGCGGGGACCTGGCTCCGCGCGATATCGTCTCGCGCGCCATCGCGACTCGCATGCGCGAGCTCGGCGAGGACCACGTCTTCCTCGACGCACGTCACATCGACAACTTCGCCGCCCGCTTTCCGACGATCACAGCGGGTCTGACCGCGGCGGAGATTGATCCGACCAAGGACCTCATTCCCGTGGCCCCGGCGGTCCACTACACCTGTGGTGGTATTGCCGTCGACCCATTCGGTGCAACTAGTGTGCCGGGCCTCTATGCGGCCGGCGAATGCTCCGCAACAGGGCTCCACGGTGCCAACAGGTTGGCCTCCAATTCGTTGCTGGAGGGACTGGTCGTCGGCAAGCGGGTGGCCGAAAAAGTCGCTGAAACACACGCTGTGCTGGTCGGGGACGAGGAATTCGCAGCGGCCGTTGAAAGCCTGCCGCAGCCACGGCCAGAACTGGAACCACGGCAGCTTTTCCGGTTGCAGACGGCGATGCAGGAAGGCGCTGGTGTAACGCGCAATGAGCAGAGTTTGCGGCAGGCGTTGGCGGTTATCGATCGGCTCCCGCAATCGGTTCAGGTCGTAGCCGCAAGGAAAGTCGTCGAAGCGGCATTGGCACGACCATATACTTTGGGGTGCCACACTTGGTTTGAAAAGGACGGGGATTAGCTAACCATGACTCTTGAGAAGGACACTCTGCGCGGGGTGCTGAACGAAAACATCACCCGTGGCCTCATTCGGACGGCACTACAGGAAGACATGAGCTTCGGGCCGGATGTGACCTCGCTGTCGACAGTCTCGGCATCTGCGCAGGCACGCGCCCGCCTGGTGGCCCGGCAAGAGGGCGTTATCGCGGCTATTGATGCGGTGGAGTGGACGCTGCAGGAGGTCATCTCGGGTGAGTTCACCGTCGAAAAGCACGTTGAAGATGGCACCCTGGTGCGTCCTGGCACAGTGCTGGCAACGATTTCTGCACCGACTCGGGGGTTGCTGACTGCTGAGCGGACAATGCTGAATATCCTCACGCACGCCAGTGGTGTAGCTACTGCGACGCGCCAGTGGGCTGACGCGATTGTCGGCACCGGTGCGCGGGTGCGCGATTCCCGAAAGACGCTGCCGGGGCTGCGCAACCTGGAAAAGTATGCTGTGACCTGCGGCGGCGGAATTAACCACCGCTACGCTTTGGGCGATGAAGCACTGATTAAGGACAATCACGTGGTGGCTGTCGGTTCCGTGTCCGGTGCGTTGAAGAGGGTGCGGCATCAGTACCCGGAGCTGCCGTGTGAGGTGGAAGTCGATACCCTCGCACAGCTCGATGAGATCCTGCCGATGAAGCCGGATATTGTCATGCTGGACAACTTCGAGGTCTGGGAGACCCAGATTGCGGTGCAGCGCCGATCGCAGATTTCTCCGGCCACGCAGCTTGAGTCCTCTGGTGGACTGACCATCGATGTGGCTCGTGAGTACGCGTCCTGTGGTGTCGATTACCTGGCTGTGGGCGCGCTAACCCATTCGGCCAAGGTGTTCGATGTCGGACTCGACTTCGACGAGCAGTAGCTGAATCAGCCCCCGGTATCGCTTCGCAGCTTCGCCTACAGGCGACGGGCGATTTCTGCGCCAATCTCGCTTAGTGCCGACCCCCAGCGCTCCCGCGATTGCTCATCACAGGTTTCCTGTGCGCGGTAAAGCGCCTTCTCCGCAGCAGCGACATCGCCCAAATGCAGGTGGCACTGTGCAATTTGTGCAAGCAGAGGCACGGCCTGGATATTGAGCTTGTCGGACTGGAAAAGTCCCGCCGCCAACTCCAGGTGATCAATGGCGCGCCCCTGATGTCCTCGACGAATCTCTGCCTGGCCGTTCAAGGTGTGCCACATCGCCCAGCGCAAGTGGCGCGGAGGGGTGTCCGCGGTCGGCTCGAAGCCGTCTTTCTCCAGGTTATCCAGCAAATCCAACCAGTCCGCGGCCTTGTCCATCAGCTTTGGTGCAGAGCCACGGATGGGGCGCCCCAGACTGTCGGTCTGCGGAGCATCCGCCTCGTCGCCGAGCTCCTCGAACCCCTGCATCAGAGTTAGGGCTGCTTCCCAGAGGTTGTTTTCCTCAGCCAATGCCGTGGCGGCGTCGAAAAGCTGCTGCGGGCTAGAAGTCGCGGAATCACCAGAAGTAGTCATGACCTAACACTCTACTTTGTGCCACCGCCAGCACCGAAGTGGGCGGGGCGCTAGTATTCGTCGTCAAGCGATTGAATGATGATGACGTCAAGGGCATCGAGAACAGGATGGCCTTCCCACACGTCGCGGGGCAGAAGCTCTTCGACGCGCCGAGCGTAGGCGGCGGCACCGTCGGAATCACCCGCGTCGAGACGGTAGCGAACCCCCGCCAGCAGCGCGCGGGCGGCTTCCTCGCCATCGCCGGACTGCAGGTAGCCCTTCGCGGCGGCTTCCACATGGTTGATGGCCAAAGTGTCCCGTCCAGCGGAGTAGAAGACGTAGGCGGCATCGTCGTGCCAGTCGGCGAGTGACCAGTCGTCGGAGATGAGCTTCTGAGAACGCAGCAGAAGGTCCTCAGCTTCGTTGAGCGTGTGGTCAATGGCGGCGGAAGCGTCCTCGGAGACGATCTCGGCGGTGAATTCGGAGCCCTCTTCGGAAATGACCAGATCAATGACATGAATGATGGAACGTGCAGCCTGGCGGTAAGCCTTGGCAGCGCCCTTGGTATCGCCGTTGCGTTCAAGGTGCTCGCCGTGTTCGATGAGCAGCTTTGCCGCCTGGCGGGGATTATTGCCGAGCCCCGCGGCTGCGGAGGCAATAGAAAAAGCCGCGTCGGTGCGTTCTTCATCGGCGGTAAATGCTGACCAGTGCGCAACTGGTTCGGCAAAGCGCAGCGCCTCGTCAACCTCATCGGCATCGAGGAGACTGCGGGCCAGAACGAGCTGGATATCCATGGTGATGGGGTTGACCGGCATGCCCTCGGCGCTGGCGAGCGCGCGGCGGGCAATTTCGGCGGATTCCGCGAAATCGCCGTGGGCGTTGAGAAGCGCACAGAGCAGACGCACGCTGCGAAGCACCGCGACCGTGAGTCCTGCATCGAGACCAGCCTGCACGATTGGGCGTAGCTGGCGGATTGCCTCCGCTTCCTCACCAGCTTCCAGAGAGAGGAAAGCCAGGAATTGGCGTGCTTCAATCGTCGTGGTGACGGGTTCCGACTGAGGGGCTGCCGCGACGCTGGCTGCGATGCGGGCGGCCCTGCGCAGCTCACCACGGCTGTGTGCGAGCTGCGCCTCCAACAGCTTGCGGTCGTCGAAACTGCTTCGCTTTGGTGCCCAGCGTGCGGACCATTCAGAGAGTTGACCGGCGATTTCCGCCCGGCGCGCCAGCGATGCTGCGGCGCCGGCAACAGCCGCGCTGACCAGGTAGTAATAGGCCTCGCCGGGCTGTGGAGTGGTGGCGACGATGTCCTTAGTAAGACTGATCAGCTCGGGGATTTCGGAGTCCTCGGGGCGCCGGCCGGTGATGGCATCACCTGGGTTGGCGTCGATGAAGGCCTCTGCCTCGGCGAATGCTCCGTAGGAGCGTGCGTGCAAGATCGCGGGGCGGATGTTGGCCTCAGTTGCCCAGCGCAGCCACTCGGCGCGTGCAGCAGCGGCTTCTTCTACTAATTCCAGTTGGTCGGCGACTGCGTGCCTGAGTGCGTGGAATTCGCCAACGACATCGGGGGAGTTGGTAGGCGCGTCGGCTAACCAGTGCGTGTGGGCGAACTTGGTGACAGCGCGCCAACTGGTGACGTGGTCGAGCGTGGCACCGGCCCTGCGGGAAATAACCAGCAGCTCTGGAAGTGAGTCCGGTAATGCCTTAAGCGGATTGGGCAGGGGAGGAAAGTCCAGGGGTTCGGACGAGTTCTCCGTTGCTGATGCGTTTTCTGAATTCCCTGACGCGTAGTCGGCCGCGATGCCGGTATCCCAATCGCCAACTTGAATTCCAGACTCAGAGTTTTCTTCTTCCCACCAGACCATTGGACTATCTTCGCCCGTGGCATCGGGAAGATGCAAAAACTGCTTTGTTTTTCAGACCTGTACAGCCGGATGCGCTGTTAATCCGGGTTTGAAAAGCTACGCATTAGTCCACGAACTTCATCGCGCACCGGGTGATCCGGGCCGACTAGGTCGCCGATGCGAATCGCGAACCGACGGGCGCGATCCTCATTATTATCACTAGCAGCAGCACGCACCGCGATGGTCAGTGTGCGGGCGGCGTCGGCAGGGGCGTGGGCTTCTAAGAAAAGCTCGGCAGCTTCGTCGGCGTACTTGTACACGCCGTCGTTGTCCCACACAGACCAGCACAACAGCGCCTGTGCTTCGTGCCACTTGGCCGATTCCCAGGACCCAACCACGTAGCCACGTGAGCGTTCCATCAGGTGGTCGGTCAGCTCACTTGTGGCGCCCACGTTACTGAGTGATAGTGCGGCATCCATCAGAGTTTCCGCAGGCGAAATCGGGGACGAGTATCCGGCACGAATATCGGCCAGTGCGTCGAAGAGCACTGCAGCATGCTCAGTATTGCCCTCTTGGACTGCCGATTCCGCCGCAATGGCACAGGAAAAATCAGTACGTGCGGAATCCTGGGTAGGCTCAGACCACTTTGCAACCGACTCCGCTTCCTGGCCGGCATGACGGAAATCTCCGAGTTCGTACAGTGCCGTTGCCTTCAGCAGCGCGATTTCCATGGTGACTTCACAGTTGGGGTAGTCTGCCGACACATCCTGGGCGCGCTGAGTCAGCTTTAGCATCTCCGCGGCATCGGGCTTGTTGTGTGCCACCTCGAAGTTGATGTCTGCCATCTCACGAACCGCGAGAATATAGTCAGTGTCCAGTCTATGCTGGTCCGCGACTGCCACGTTGTTTGACAGCATTCGGAACGCGGTATCGCTATTACCGGTCTCTATCGAGTACCGTGCCAAATTCTGCCTCAGCTCAAGGCCCGCGATTACGGAGCGGTTACCGATTGCATTGAGCTGTGAGGCGCAAAGTCGCGCTGCGTCGACGACTTTCCCGGCTCGGTGCAGCAGTGATGCCTCCGTCAGAGTCTTCGCCAGCGCAATCGACTCAAACTTATCCTCATTTGGCAGTGCACGAATCATCTCGTGCAGCTCCCGTGCCAAGTCCTCGCGGTTGACCTTTCGCAGGGCGCTTGCAATCCGAATCAGCGCGTCAGTCAGTGCCGCCCGCTTCTTCCACTGGCGTGGGCTAAACGGCTCCTCCGCTTCTTCGCTTGCCGACGATTCCTGCGGCCGCGGCCCATCCGCATCCGTGGTCACCGCGCTGTGACTGCTGGTTGGGGCATCCAGATCGTCGGCAAGCACGAGTGCCCGGTACGAGGTGATCTCCCTGCTCATGCGTGCGATGAGTGGGATTTCGGTCTCTGCGGCAGCAGAGGTGGGGCCATCGGCGATAAAGGTGGTGTAGCGGCGGGCTTCATCCGCCGCTAGCCGTGCCCGGGCGCGCCAGTACTCCGGGACGTTGTCGTTATCGGATGCCCATACCATCCAGTTCAGGGCGGCATCGTGCGCAGCCGTCATCATGCCGAGCGATTCGGTGACCTCGCGGACTATGCGGTAAAACGCGCCGACGTGTTCGGTAACGCCGTGGGCTTCCGGGTCAGAAAAGAGCTGTGGGTTGTAGAAATGATGCGCGAAAACTGATTCCAGTTGGCGCGTGGCCAGGGAATTGTCGGCTGCGGTCGCGTCTGCATAGGCTGCGACGAGCTCCGGCAAATCCGGGCTGTTTCCTTCCTGGTTCAACAGCTGACCTTTCTACGACTGGTTACTACTTTCCTTAACACTGTAATGGGTCACTGTGGCGGAGCTAACTTGCGCCACAGTATGAGGGGTTAAATGGGGCAATCGGTATGAACCTAGCGTGAGAAAGATATGCTTAGTTCATACTCAAGGGTGCCTTTAAGGGCGAATAGTAGCGAAAACCGTGGATAAAGTCTTTGGCTTTGACCCAGATTTTCAATACTTTGTTGTCATTTCTTTGTCACTCTGAAGTGCTCACGTATGAATCCATCGTGCGAATAGGCGGTTACTAATTAATTATGTTGTCCACTATTGATCTTCGCGGTCAGACTCCCACCACCGCCACTCTGCGTCGAGTGTTGCCGCGTGGTGCGGCAGACGTTGATTCGATGATTCCCACGGTCAAGCCCGTTGTCGATGACGTGGCAGCCCGTGGTGTGGAAGCGGCGATGGAGTACTCCGAGAAGTTCGACCGTA
Organism: Corynebacterium sp. HMSC061H03; assembly: GCF_001838215.1. Classification (NCBI taxonomy): domain Bacteria; kingdom Bacillati; phylum Actinomycetota; class Actinomycetes; order Mycobacteriales; family Corynebacteriaceae; genus Corynebacterium; species Corynebacterium sp. HMSC061H03. Next base: position 85,214 of record NZ_KV836075.1, on the reverse strand, counting down.
TTCGTCCGGTATCCATGCGCGTTCCAGCTGAGGTTATCGATGCCGCGGAAGCTGCGCTGGAAGACGATGTCCGCTCTGCTCTGCAGGAGTCCATCGGGCGCGTGCGCGCGTTCCACGCTGCTCAGAAGCCGAATGATAAGACTGTTGAAATTCTGCCCGGCGGCATTGTCCGCGAGAAGTGGATTCCGGTTTCGCGCGTCGGTCTTTACGTCCCCGGGGGCAACGCCGTCTACCCGTCGTCTGTATTGATGAACGTCATCCCAGCTCAGGAAGCTGGTGTGGAGTCCCTCGTCGTCGCCTCTCCGCCGCAGGCCGACAACGACGGCTGGCCGCACCCGACCATCCTGGCTGCCTGCAAGCTGCTTGGCGTGACCGAGGTGTGGGCCGTCGGTGGTGCACAGGCTGTCGCACTGCTCGCATACGGCGATGAAAACGAGAGCCTCGAGCCGGTCGACATGGTCACCGGTCCGGGCAACATCTTCGTTACCGCCGCCAAACGCCTGTGCCGCTCGGTCGTCGGTATCGACGCCGAAGCTGGCCCGACCGAAATTGCCATTCTCGCAGATAACACCGCTGATCCTGTCTCCGTCGCCTACGACCTGATTTCCCAGGCTGAGCACGACGTCATGGCCGCCAGCGTGCTTATCACTGACGACGCCGATTTCGCCGCCACCGTCGACCGCGAGGTCGAAAACCGCTACGAGGTCACCATGAACGCCGACCGCGTTCGCGAGGCGCTCACCGGCGATCAGTCTGGCATCGTGCTTGTCGACGACATGAATATCGGCATCCAGGTTGCAGATGCCTACGCCGCTGAGCACCTGGAGATCCACACCGAAAACGCGCAGGCCGATGCCGAACGTATTACGAACGCTGGCGCAATCTTCATCGGTCGCTTCTCGCCGGTGCCACTGGGCGATTACTCGGCCGGCTCTAACCACGTGTTGCCGACCTCCGGCACCGCCCGCCACGCCTCGGGCCTGTCAACGCACACCTTCCTCAAGTCGGTCCACATGATTGACTACAACGAGGCCGCGTTGAAGGAAGTTGCCGACAGCGTGGTAGTCCTGGCCAACGAAGAACGACTGCCAGCGCACGGCGAGGCCATCCGTGCCCGCTTTGAGACGCTTCTCGGCTCTGAGATCAATGGCGCAGAAAAGGGGAACAACTAATGAGCAACCAGCCTGAGAATCAGCCACAGCCGTCGGTGGCCAAGTTGGCGCTGGCAGATTTGCCACTGCGCGACGAACTGCGCGGCGAGGAAGCCTACGGTGCTCCGCAGCTCGACGTCGATGTTCGCCTGAACACCAACGAAAACCCGTACCCGCCATCCGATGACCTCATCGCCGACCTGGTGGCGCAAGTGGAGAAGGTCGCCTCTGACCTCAACCGCTACCCGGACCGTGACGCAGTAGCACTGCGCAGCGCACTCGCCGACTATGTCACCCGCCAGACCGGCGTGGACATCACCGTCGACCAGGTATGGGCCGCCAACGGCTCCAATGAGATTCTCCAGCAGCTGCTGCAGGCATTTGGCGGGCCGGGGCGCAGCGCAATGGGCTTTGTGCCCAGCTACTCGATGCACCCGATCCTCTCGTCCGGCACGCAGACGGAGTTCATCGGCATCGACCGCGACCCGGAGACCTTCGACATCGACATGGATAGTGCGCTCGCGGTCATTGCCGAGCACCGTCCTGACGTCATCTTCATCACGACTCCGAACAACCCGACTGGCAACCTGACCACGCTCGCTGACCTGCGCCGCATTATTGAAGCCGCGCCGGGCATCGTCATTGTCGATGAGGCCTACGCCGAGTTCACTGAGGAGCCGTCGGCGACAACGCTGCTGGCTGAGTTCCCGTCGAAGCTGGTTGTCTCCCGTACGATGAGCAAGGCTTTCGACTTCGCCGGAGGCCGCCTCGGCTACTTCGTTGCTAACCCAGCATTTATTGATGCTGTGATGCTCGTGCGTCTGCCATACCACCTGTCGACGTTGACGCAGGCCGCAGCCACGGTTGCACTCCGCCACTCGGATGCGACGCTGTCGACCGTCGCAAAGCTTGCCGACGAGCGTGACCGCGTCGTAGCCGCCCTGAACAGCTATGGCTACGACGTGATTGACTCGTACTCCAACTTCGTCTTCTTCGGTCGTTTCGCCGATGCCGCGACGGCATGGCAGAGCTTCTTGGATGAGGGAGTACTCATCCGCGATGTTGGCGTGCCCGGTCGTCTCCGTGCCACTATTGGTCTGCCCAGAGAAAATGATGCGCTGCTGGCGGCGGCCAAGAAATTGGCAGCGACCGCGCTGGCTTAAGCGAAATGCTGCCGGTACATCCCACTACAAGGAGAGATCTGACTTATGCACTTCAGTGATAAGGACCATCTGGAGGCAGAGCGCACTGAGCGCGTTGGCCGTGTCGAGCGCGCCACCCGCGAATCGAGCATCGTCTGCTCGGTGAATCTCGATGGCACCGGCAAGACCGATATTTCGACCGGTCTGCCGTTCTTCGACCACATGTTGACCGCTTTCGGCTCCCACGGCAGCTTCGACCTGACTGTGCACGCCAACGGCGACACCGAGGTCGATGCGCACCACACGGTGGAGGATACCGGCATTGTGATGGGGCAGGCCTTCGCCCAGGCGTTGGGGGACAAGTCTGGTATTCGTCGCTTTGGTGACTGCTATATCCCGATGGATGAAACGCTGGCACACGCAGTGGTTGATGTGTCTGGTCGCCCGTACTTCGTTGGCACTGGCGAACCAGAGCAGATGTTGACTGCCGTTATTGGTGGTCACTACGCAACGGTTATCAACGAGCATTTCTTTGAGTCCTTCGCCCTAAATGCCCGTATTGCGCTGCATGTTCGCTGTCTCTACGGGCGCGATCCGCACCACATCACCGAGGCTGAGTACAAGGCTGTGGCCCGTGCCCTGCGTGCTGCCGTCGAGGACGACCCGCGCGTCCACGGTGTGCCGTCGACCAAGGGCACTCTGTAGGTCGCAGCTGAAGTAGACGGCCGCTGTAGGAAACCGGAAAATCCGCCTTAGCTGGCATTTTAGGGGAATCGATGGTAACAACGTCTGTAGACGTGCTTTTAGCGCAGGTGTCTACCGCATCGACGCTGAGCACTTATTTTTTGTTCATTGTCGCTGGTCTGCTGGTGGGCGGAACATGGTCACTCTATAAATCCGGATCGAGGGTCGGAACAATTGTCCTTGGTCTCTTATCTGTGATCGCGCTCGCCGGCGCAATTTTGTGGTTGATAGGAGTGATGGAGTAAATGGCGTCCCGGGTGATGGACCGCAGGCAGTTGGACGAACTGGACAGCATGTGGAAAGCGCCCGGACTAGTACCTACGCTAGTCGCCGTGATGGCCGCCTTCGGTGGCTGGTCACTCCTCATGCCTGTCATTCCGCAGGCAATTCTTGACGATGGCGGTGGAACCTCGCTCGCCGGTGCCTACACCGGTGTTTTTATGGCCGCTACCGTTCTCACACAGACGCAGACTCCACGTATGTGTCGCCGTCTTGGCTACGGCATGACCATGCTGATTTCAGGTCTGTTTCTGGGCTTGCCGACGATTCTGCACATCTTTGGCACCGATGCTGCTTTGGTGCTCATCATTGCGGTTCTCCGCGGTATGGGCTTCGGTGCGTTGACTGTCGCCGAGTCCGCATTGATTGCCGAGCTAGTGCCAATGAAATTTCTGGGTAAGGCCTCTGGCGTTCTCGGTGTGGCAGTTGGTTTATCTGAGCTCATTTTCTTGCCACTAGGACTAATCATTGCGGACAAGACGGGTTCTTACACCCCTGTTTATGTCCTGGGCGCCGTCATCTCGCTTGTCGGTTCGTTGATGGCACTCTTTATCCCGAAGATTAAGCCAGCGCCGAAGGAGGGCAAGGGCGGCAAGGAAGACGTCGGCGATCCTGTGCCCGGATCTGCAGCAACTCAGCCGAGCCCCGTTGAGCACGTTGCCACATGGAAGCTGGTGGCCATTCCCGCGCTCGCAATTTGCACGATTGCGATGGGCTTTGGTGGTATTTCCGCATTCCTTGCCCCGGCAGCTCGCGAAATTGATCTGGTCTCCGGTGCGGTTGTGGCTGGCCTGTCGCTGTCTGTTCTCGGTGGCGCGCAGATGGTGTTCCGTTATTTCGCAGGAATCTACGCCGACCGGAAGTCGGAGGCTGGAATTCTGCTGATTCCGGCATTGATCAGTGGTTTTATTGGCCTGCTGATGATGTCCGGCGTGGTTCTCTTTGATCTGTCGGCCTGGCTGCTGCTGGTTGCGGCCATTTTCTACGGCGCGGGCTTCGGCATAGTGCAAAATGAGGCTCTGCTGCTGATGTTTGCCCGCCTGCCGCGTGACCGTACTGCTGAGGCCAGTGCCTTCTGGAACATGTCCTTTGACTCGGGCACTGGTATCGGCTCGTTCGTTCTGGGAGCCGTAGCCGCGGCTGCACTCCGTCCGTACCCGGCTGTCTTTGCCTTTGCGGCAGCTCTGCTGGCAGTTGGCCTCATTGGTGCGGTGCTCGACCGAATCATCGGAAAGCACCGCGTGGCGGAATACCAGAACACCCGCGCTACGCTGCGTCGTCTGGGAGATGCCGTGAAGCGTCGTACGCCGGAGGCCGCTGTGCGTGTTGCCCGCCCGGCAAAGAATGCAGTGACGCGTTTGACGGTTCGGGACCGCAAGAAGAAGTAACTACACACAAAGAGACATTTGAAAAAGAGTGGCTGCGCAAGTTCTTGCGCAGCCACTCTTTTTGGTTATTAGATGCAACCCCCGGCGTGGGGCAGCCGTGCCTGTTTACGCGACGGCGACGTCCATCTCGGTGAAGAGAGCCCGCAGGCGGGTTTCGATATCGTCGATAAGCGACTGGAGCTCATCGTCTGTGAGACTGTCCGGATCTGCGACATCCCATTCCACGTAACGGTCGCCGGGGACTGCTGGTGTCTCGTCGATGCCCATGAGTACGACAACGTCGGCGCGGTGGGAAACGCGGGGAGTAATGGCCTTTTGGGTGAGGCGCGAGGTGTCCACGCCGCGGTCATGAAGAGCCGTGACGACGCGCGGGTTCAGGCCGTCTTCTGGATTGAGGCCGATAGTGCGGATAAAGACTTCGTCACCAACCAGGTGGTAGGCCAGGGCAGTGGCAATCTGGCTGCGGCCGGAACCGCGGCTATCGGCAAAGAGAATCTCTTGGCGAGGGGCGAAGTCCGCACAACCGCTTGCGGCCTTGATGCGTTCGGTGGCCTCGCGTTCGGCGAGGACCGGGAGGAAGTTAGTCACCTTCGCAGAGCTGGACAGCTCTTCAATGACGTCGTCGAGGATGGAATCGATAGTCGCAGCATCGCAGGCTGCACCGTAGAGCCGGTGAAGGTCCTCGCGGACAATGGCAAATGATTTACTAAGAATGGATGCGGTAGTCATAGCGTCGGAGCCTCTCTGTGAAAAGTAATCAGTGGTATTCGGGATAAATCAATAACTTAGTTAACCTGTTGTTAACCTTGAGTTTACCAAAGTATTCGGTAGTTGTATACCAGCGTTTTTGCCTGTCCAGGCAGTTTTCTTGGGGGAAGTGGCAAACATCGATTCCCAGCGCCTTAAAATGTCCAACTATGGAACAAGTCTCACCTTCGACGAAGACCCCGACCGTTGCCATCCTTGATTACGGCTCCGGTAATTTGCGTTCAGCTGAGCGCGCTGTGGCCACCATGGGTGCCGAGGTTATTGTGACCGCCGATCCGAAGACCGTGATGGAGGCCGATGGCCTGCTCGTTCCCGGTGTCGGTGCCTATGCCGCATGCATGGAGGGTTTGCATCGAGTTCAGGGGCCGCGCCTGATTGGCTCTCGACTCGCAGGTGGTAGGCCAGTGATGGGAATTTGCGTTGGTATGCAGGTGCTCTTTGATCGCGGCGTCGAGTACGCCGACGGCATCCACGCAGTGGAGACCGATGCTTCTACGACCGTGACCGGCACCCCGGGTTGTGGTGAATGGTCCGGTACTGTCGAACGTCTCGAGGCATCAATTCTGCCGCACATGGGCTGGAACACTGTTGAAGTGCCGGAAGGCTCAAAGATGTTTAAGGGGCTGGAAGATCAGCGTTTTTACTTCGTCCACTCCTACGGTGTGCGCAAGTGGGGCCTTGACACGGATTCTCGCATCGCTGCGCCGTTGGTGACCTGGTCTGCCCACGAATCCGATAGGTTTATCGCCGCCGTGGAAAACGGTCCGCTGTGGGCCACGCAGTTCCACCCGGAGAAGTCTGGTGAAGCAGGGCTGCAGCTGCTGCAAAATTGGGTAGACACACTGTAGTTGCCCTATCGGTAGTATCTGCCCTAACCGCACTACCTGGTAGGTGACGAAATTTAGCCACCTAGACCACCTATACTGAGATAACTAGCAACAAGCGTCATGGCGAGAATGGCCACGACGCCCAAAAGTCGAAGAGAGTAGAGCCCCCATGAGTTTGACCCTGCTGCCCGCTGTAGACGTAGCCGATGGCCAGGCTGTGCGCCTTGTTCAGGGTGCTGCTGGAACCGAGACTTCCTACGGTGCGCCACTGGAAGCTGCCATGAATTGGCAGAACGCAGGCGCTGAGTGGATTCACCTGGTCGACCTCGACGCCGCATTCGGTCGCGGTTCGAACTACGATTTGCTTGCCGACGTTGTGGGCAAGCTCGACGTGAAGGTGGAGCTCTCCGGCGGTATCCGTGACAACGCTTCGCTCGAAGCTGCGCTGGCAACTGGCTGCGCCCGCGTCAATATTGGCACCGCCGCACTGGAGAACCCGGAGTGGTGCCGCGAGGTTATCGCCAACTACGGCGACCGGGTGGCCATTGGCCTGGACGTCCTCAACGAAGAGGGCCAGTGGCGCCTGCGTGGCCGCGGCTGGGTCTCCGACGGTGGTGACCTCTGGGAGGTGCTGGAGCGCCTGGATGCTCAGGGTGCATCCCGTTTCGTGGTGACTGACGTCTCCAAGGACGGCACCTTGCAGGGACCGAATGTGGAACTGCTGCGCGAGGTCGCTGCTGCTACCGATGCTCCAATCGTCGCTTCCGGCGGTGTCAGCAGCCTGGACGACATTGCAGCTATTGCCACGCTGGTCGATGAGGGGGTTGACTCCGCAATTGTGGGTAAGGCGCTCTACGCAGGGCGTTTCACCCTGGAAGAGGCCCTGGCAGTAGCTCGCGGCTAAAGAGAACACTTTCGTGGCCGGGCCGGGGAGACGTCGTCAAGCGAAAGCGTTAACGAGCAAACGGCACCCCGGCTGAGACGGCGGATGAAGGACTTAGAAAGTATGGATGCCCTGGAACCGCGGGCGATGCTCGCTATTGCTGAAGCGGCGCTCGATGAGGTTGAAGGCCTGTTCACGCAGCAGGTGGGCGCGGACCCGGTTGTCATGAAGCCACGCGGGGATTTCGCGACGGAGACCGACCTGGAAATTGAGCGTCGTCTGCGCCAGCTCCTCACGCAGTATTCCGGCCTGCCCGTCTACGGCGAGGAATTCGGTGGCAAAGTCCCCGAGGAACACACCGCCTGGGTCATCGATCCGATTGACGGCACCACGAACTATTCCAACGGCTTTCCACTGTGTGCCATGCTGCTCACGCTCATGCATGAGGGGGAGCCGGTGGTCGGCATTACCTCCATGCCTCTGCTGCGCCGTCGTATCACCGCAGCTAAAGGTAGCGGCACATTTGTCAACGGCCGTCGCGTCAACATCGATGCCGAGGCCGGTCGCCCGGTTTCGATTGCCTTCGGCTCCGTCATTGCGAGTACCGACGGCACACTCCCACGTAAGTGGCGCCAACTGTTGCTGTCAAAGGTGGGCGAGCGCTATCCGACGATCCGAATTACTGGCTCTGTCGGAGTGGACTTGGGCTCCACCGCGATGGGGGCATTCGGAGGCACGGTGACTTTCTCACCGCATGTGTGGGATAACGCAGCTGGTGTACTGCAGATTTCTGAAGCTGGTGGCGTGGTCACAGACTTGGCAGGCAATCCCTGGCGGCATGATTCCGTAGGCGTGCTGGCGGGAACTCGAGACGTTCATGCCACACTGCGGTCGATTATTGACAAACTGGGCCCTCCGGAGACTTTCCGGAGCTAAACCGTGGGCGACGCCCCGAGCTGGGTGGTTGCGCAAACCGTAGAGCCACAACCTTGAGCTAACACGAGGAGAACTTAAAAACTATGTCTCTGGCAGTACGCGTGATTCCTTGCCTGGATGTCAACAATGGGCGGGTCGTCAAGGGGGTTAACTTTGAGAATCTCCGCGATGCCGGCGATCCGGTGGAGCTGGCCCGCCGCTATGGCGAGGAAGGCGCTGATGAGTTGACATTCCTGGACGTCACGGCTTCCAAGGATGGCCGTGGCACCATGCTCGACGTGGTGCGCCGCACCGCAAGTGAGGTCTTCATTCCGCTGACGGTCGGCGGTGGCGTGCGCAGCGTCGAAGATGTCGATCAGCTGCTTCGCGCCGGAGCCGACAAGGTCAGTGTCAACACCGCTGCGATTGCACGTCCGGAACTGCTCAGCGAGCTGTCGCGTCGTTTCGGTGCGCAGTGTGTTGTCCTGTCGGTGGATGCGCGTCGCGTTCCTGAGGGAGGCACGCCGCAGCCGTCGGGCTTCGAGGTCACTACGCATGGTGGTTCACGCTCAGCGGGGATCGACGCCGTCGAGTGGGCACGCCGCGGCGAGGAGCTCGGTGTCGGCGAGATTCTGCTGAATTCCATGGACGGCGACGGTACCAAGGACGGCTTCGACCTGGAGCTGCTGGAGAAAGTCCGCGCTGCCGTCGACGTCCCGGTGATCGCCTCTGGCGGTGCGGGTAAAGCGGAGCACTTCCCGCCGGCAGTGCGCGCCGGTGCCAACGCGGTGTTGGCCGCATCCATTTTCCACTTCGGCGAGGTCAGCATTGCTGAGGTTAAGGAAGAGATGGCCCGCGAGGGAATCGAGGTGCGCCAGTGACTGGTCTAGCCCCGGGCGCTGCAGCACACGGTGCAGGAGATGACCCGCGTGAGTACACACTCCCAGCGGATATCGCGAAGATCGCCAAGTTCAACGCTGACGGCTTGATTCCCGCTATTGTGCAGGAGGAATCAACTGGCCGCGTGCTAATGATGGCCTGGATGGACTCCCACGCGCTGGCGTACACCATTGCCACGAAGCGTGGCACATACTGGTCACGGTCCCGGTCGGAGTACTGGATTAAGGGGCTTACCAGTGGTCATTTCCAGACGGTGACTTCACTGGCGCTGGACTGCGATGGCGATACCGTACTGATGCAGGTAGTGCAGGACGGCGCGGCATGCCACACTGGCTCGCACAGTTGCTTTGACGTGCATCCCGTGTTCGAGGGCTAAGCAGCCAACCTTTGGCTGCCGAGGTGGGGATTTCGTCGTAAAGCGCGCCCACCTTCCGGCGAAGTCCGGGGTTGAGTGATGTGCAATCCGGGGTGCGTGGCACAATAGCGGCTATGACTCGTATCACCATGACTACGCGTGAGCGCTTTCGTGAACTGGCTGCACACCATCGGGTCGTGCCCGTGGTTCGCAAGGTTTTGGCGGACGGCGAAACGGCGCTGTCGGCCTACCGCAAGCTCGCGGCCGATCGCCCCGGCACTTTCTTGCTGGAGTCCTCCGATGTGGGGCAGTCGTGGTCGCGCTGGTCATTTATCGGTTGCGGCAGTCGTGCTGCGCTGACGGTGGATGATGCGGGGGAGGCAACCTGGATTGGCAATGCGCCGTCGGGTGCGCCAGAGGGCGGAAATCCGTTGGATGCTCTGCGTCGCACGCTGGAGCTGCTGCACACGGAGCTTCCGCTTGCCGACGATGCCTCGGTACCCAAGCTCACCTCTGGTCTCGTTGGCTACTTCGGGCATGACATTGTCCGCTACATCGAGCCACAGCTGCCGGATACCACTGACAATGATTTGCAGATTCCGGAGCTCATGCAGCTGCTGGTGGAGGATCTGGCTGCTTTTGACCACCACGAGGGTGTGCTGTGGCTGATTTCTAATGCAGTGAACTGGGACGGCTCGGATGAGCGGATTGACCAGGCGTATGACACCGCCTGTGATCGGGTCAATGCGATGGTGGAGCGGCTGTCGGGGTCCTCTGATCTGCGTCCGGCGGAAATTAGCTTCCCAGAGCCGGTGATTCGTCGCCAGCGCGCCGCCGACGACCACATGGATCGTATTGAGCGTTGCAAGGACCACATCCGAGCTGGTGATGCGTTCCAGATTGTGCTCTCGCAGCGGTTCGAGATGGACACGCAGGCGTCAGCATTTGATATCTACCGCATCCTGCGGGTTTCCAATCCGTCGCCCTACATGTTCCTGGTCAACGTTCCAACCAAGGACTTCTCCGCTACCGCTTTTCAAATTGTCGGTTCCTCCCCGGAATCACTCGTGGCAGTTCAGGGCAGTGAGGTCATCACCAATCCCATCGCGGGCACACGTCCGCGCGGTGCCACGGTGGAGCAGGACAATGCGCTGGAAGCTGATTTGCTGGCAGACGAGAAGGAAAATAGTGAGCATCTGATGCTCGTTGATCTTGGCCGCAATGACCTCGGACGTGTCTGCCGCCCGGGCAGTGTAGTTGTGCACGACTTCCGTCATATTGAGCGCTACAGTCACGTTATGCATCTGGTCTCTACGGTCACCGGCGAGCTTTCCAGCGACGCCACTGCCGTCGACGCGTTCGCGGCCACCTTCCCAGCGGGAACGCTGTCGGGTGCGCCGAAGCCTTCCGCACTGAGCATTATCGACAAGTTCGAAGACACGCGTCGGGGTGTTTACGGCGGCACTGTTGGATACTTTGACTTCCGGGGCAATACCGATCAGGCAATTGCCATCCGCACAGGTGTGAAGAAGGGCGATACGGTCTATGTTCAGGCTGGCGGCGGAATTGTCAGTGACTCTGACCCGGTGGCAGAGGATGAGGAGACCCGCAACAAGGCCGCGGCCGTGCTGCGAGCTGTCGCGGCAGCTGAGACACTAGTCCCAGCGGAAAGGAGCTAGGTTTTCGATGAAGTCGACAACGATGCTCTCCGGTGGCCTCATTGGTGTGGCCGCAGCGGGAATGTGGTTGTGCAGCCGTAGTGCGTGGCTGACGGTCGATACTGTTGATGACAAGTCCGGTCCAGCGACCACAGATTTGGTGGGCGCCGTCTGGGCTCCAGAGTTGACGTCGATTGCGCTGGCAATGGTAGCTGCACTGTTTGCCACCACCATTTTGGGCTCACTGGGGCGCCGGGTTGTCGGTGGTCTCGCGGCGCTGCTCGCAATTGCGGCGTCGTGGACTCCGATGACTCTGCTTGCCAGCGGAGAAGACGGTGTGGACTCCCAGCGGGCACTGGATTTGTTGACGTCGGGAAGCGCCTCACAGCGCGCCAGTGATGCGGTGACTGTGGCAGACTGGGCGCAGATCTCAGCGATTGAAGTGCATGCGATGGGGCCAGCCCTGGCCTTGCTGTGCTGCGCATTGGCGCTGGTCGGGGCGGTATTGTTGGTGCGTCGACCGGGTACTGTGAAGAAGCAGAAGTCCAGCGCGTATGAGACCCCGGAGGTACGCCGTCAGCGTATCGCTGAGGATCTGGAGGAAGACCCGCAGTCGGGTCGAGTTCTGTGGGATGCTTTGGATGCCGGTGTAGATCCTACGGATCTGGATAAGGAGTAAGGCTGTGGCTAACGTTCTGGACAAGATTATTGAGGGCGTGCGGGAAGATCTCGCTGCTCGGGAAGCCAAGATTTCCTACGGTGAAATCAAGGAGCTCTCGCTGAAGGCGCCGTCGCCGATTGATGCCGTGGCGGCACTGGCTAAGCCCGGGGTGCAGGTGATTGCAGAGGTCAAGCGTGCCTCTCCGTCGAAGGGAGAGCTGGCTGACATCCCTTCGCCGGAGGTCTTGGCGGCAGAGTACGAGCAGGGTGGCGCGGCTGTCATTTCCTGTCTGACTGAGGAGCGCCGCTTCCGCGGTTCGCTCGCCGACCTCGATGCCGTGCGCCGCGCGGTCAACATTCCAGTGCTGCGCAAGGATTTCATCGTCACTCCGTACCAGGTCCATGAGGCCCGCGCACACGGTGCCGACCTGGTGCTGCTGATGTGCTCCGCTTTGGATCAGCCGACGCTGGAATCCCTGCTGGATCGCACCGAGTCGCTTGGCATGAACGCTCTGGTTGAGGCGCACACCGAAGAAGAGGTCGAGCGCGCCGAGGCCGCTGGTGCCAAGATCCTCGGCATCAACGCCCGCAATCTAAAGACTCTCGACGTGGATCTCTCCGTGTACGAACGCCTTGCGCCGATGCTGCCGGATCATGTTGTGAAGGTGGCAGAGTCCGGTGTCAAGGGGCCGGAGGAACTGCGCTACTACGCCTCCCACGGTGCCGACGCGGTGCTGGTGGGCGAGGGCCTGGTCACCGCGGGCAAGCCGGGTGAGGCTTGCCGACGTCTCGTTGCCGCCGGTGTCCACCCGACACTCCGCAGCGAGTAGTGGTAGTCCGCGGTTGCGATAAGCAGCTGTACCACGCGGCGAACTTCGCCTCTTTGGGTTGCCAGCCACACCTGTTGTGCTGGCACGCCACAGTTTCTTAGGCCTTATGTCCCCGCAACGGGTGGGGATAGTCCACAATAGATAACTGTGAGTGACCAAGATTTCAAGAATCATGATGCCCGCGGTGACCGCCTGCCCACGATGGGTGAGGTAATCGCGGAGCCAACGAACCACGAGTCAGATGCCATTGGGCACTGGGGTAAGTGGGGCGGCCAGTTTGTGCCGGAGGCGCTGATGGCCGTTATCGGTGAGGTCACCGATGGCTACGCGAAGGCCCGCGTTGATCAGGATTTTCTCGATGAGCTCGACCGGCTGCAGCGTACTTATGTCGGACGTCCCTCGCCGCTGTACTACGCGGAGAAGTTCTCCGCTGATATCGGCGCTGACGTCTGGCTCAAGCGCGAGGATTTGAATCACACCGGTAGCCACAAGATTAATAACGTCTTGGGTCAGGTTCTGCTTGCTAAGCGCATGGGTAAGAAGAACATTATTGCCGAGACCGGTGCCGGCCAGCACGGTGTCGCAACCGCGACTGCCTGTGCGCTGCTCGGCCTTAACTGCCGTATCTACATGGGCAAGGTCGACGCAATCCGCCAGCGCCTCAATATCGCCCGCATGCGCCTGCTTGGTGCCGAGGTTATCGAGGTCGAGATTGGCTCGAAGACTCTCAAGGACGCAATCAATGAGGCCATGCGTTTTTGGGTTTCACACGCCGATGACACCTACTACTGCTTCGGCACTGCAGCCGGCCCGCACCCGTTCCCAACAATGGTGCGCGACTTCCAGCGCATCATCAGCGCCGAGGCACGCCAGCAGATCCTCGCGGAAACCGGCTCGCTTCCCGACGCTGTCGTGGCCTGTGTCGGCGGCGGTTCTAATGCGATCGGCGCGTTCCACCACTTCATCGATGATGAATCGGTTCGACTGATTGGCGCTGAAGCTGGCGGTGACGGTGTTGAGACCGGTCGCCATGCAGCACCGATTTCGGCCGCCGGTAATCCGGGTGTGTTCCAGGGCTCCTTCGCAGCCCTGATGCAGAACGAGGACGGTCAGATTACAGAGTCGCACTCGATTTCCGCGGGTCTGGATTACCCGGGCGTGGGCCCGGAGCACTCCTACCTGGCCGATATTGATCGCGCGTCCTACCTGCCGGTGACCGATACCCAGGCGATGCAGGCATTCCAGGACCTGACTCGGATGGAGGGCATCCTGCCCGCTATCGAGTCCGCACACGCGGTGGCTGCCGCCCGACTCATCAGCGATGATCTGAATGAAGAGCTGGGCCGTAAGCCGCTGATTATTGTCAATGTTTCCGGTCGCGGTGACAAGGATGTCGACACCGCTGCTAAGTGGTTTGATCTGATGGAGGAGTCCTAAATGAGTCTGAGTGACGTCTTTGACAAGGTCCGTGAGGAAAACCGCGCAGCATTTATCGGCTACTATCCAGCGGGTTTCCCGACCACCGATAAGTCGATTGAGAACATCAAGGCGATTGTCGACGCTGGCGCCGACATCATCGAGGTCGGTCTGCCTTTCTCCGATCCGATGATGGATGGCCCAACCATTCAGGATGCCGCCAACGTGGCTCTGGATGCGGGCTTCCGTACACGCGAGATTATGCGCGTGGTCCGCGAAGTTACCGAGCACGGCGGTACCTGTGTAGTCATGAGTTACTGGAATCCGATCCTCCAGTACGGGCCGGAGCGTTTCGCCGAAGATCTCGCTGCCGCCGGTGGTCGTGGCACTATCATCCCGGATCTCATCCCCGAGGAGGCCGGTCAATGGCAGCGCGCAGCTGAGGCCAACGGGCTGTCCAACATCATGCTGGTGGCCCCGTCATCGACCAATGAGCGTCTGCAACTAACTGCCACTGCGTCGACCGGCTTCGTCTACGCCACCAGCCACATGGGTGTCACAGGTGCCCAGGCCAGAGTCGACTCGGCCGCCGGCAAGTTGGTCGCCCGCACCCGCGAGGTCACTGATACTCCGGTGTGCGTCGGTTTGGGGGTCTCCAATGGGGCACAGGCCGCTGAGATTGCCGAGTTTGCAGATGGCGTAATCGTGGGCTCGGCACTGATTAAGGCCGCAATGAAGAGCACCGACGACCTGGTAACGCTCGCCCGCGAACTCGCCGCAGGTGTACGAGGAGAGAGCTAGCGCATTTATGAGTTCCACCCTAGTTCTCGCCGAAACTGCAACGACGTATCTTGCCAACATTCCTTCTCCGTCGCAGGGGGTGTGGCAGTTAGGGCCGCTACCACTGCGTGGTTACGCGATTTCCATCTTGGTGGGCGTACTAATCGGTATTTACTGGATGCAGCGCCGTTACGCGGCAAGGGGCGGAGACCCGGAGTTGGTTCTCGACATTGCCATTGCGGTGATTCCCGCTGGCATTATCGGCGGCCGTCTCTATCACGTCGCCACCGATTGGGAGAAGTACTTTGGCCCCGGTGCCAATCCCGCCGATGCACTGAAAATCACCAATGGTGGTCTCGGCATTTGGGGAGCTGTGGCTCTGGGAGTGCTGGCCGCGTGGGCGGTTGCTAAGTGGCGGAAGGTGCCGTTTGCGCCAGTTCTTGACGCGGCCGCACCTGCAATTATCCTTGGCCAGGCCATTGGACGTCTGGGCAACTGGTTCAACCAGGAACTCTACGGTGGCCCAACGTCGCTTCCGTGGGGTCTGGAGATTTACCAACGAGTTGATGAGTTTGGCCGGGTTGCCCCTGTCACCGGAACGTCGACAGGCGAAGTGCTGGCCGTGGTGCATCCGACGTTCCTCTACGAGATGGTGTGGAACGTCCTTGCCTGTCTGGTCATTGTCTGGGTGGACAGAAAGTTCAGGATGGGCGGAGGACGAGTCTTTGCGCTCTATGTCGCGGCCTACACTTTGGGCCGTTTCTTCATTGAACTCATGCGCGTCGATGACGCAACGCTGGTATTTGGTGTGCGTATTAATAGCATCACGTCGCTCGTGGTCTTTTTCTGCGCTGTAATTGCTTTGTGGATTCTACGGACCAAGAGCCGTGAAACCGCAGCTGAAGTCAGGGGAGAGTGCGAGGCTGCTGAAGCTCACAGTGTTTCCAACTGACGCATAGCCCGTTAAGGGACTAGGCTGGAGGCCGTGCTTAGACGAACGAAGATTGTATGTACCCTCGGTCCAGCAGTTGCTTCGCTGGAGGGGATTACCGGGCTGGTCAACGCCGGCATGGATGTTGCCCGTCTGAATTTCTCTCACGGTGAGCATGAGGACCACGCTCAGAACTACCACTGGGTGCGTGAAGCATCCGATGCTACGGGACGTGCGGTTGGTATTCTCGCCGATTTACAGGGGCCAAAGATTCGCCTCGGTCGCTTTAAGGAAGGCTCGACGTATTGGGCTGACGGCGAGATTGTGCGCATCACCGTCGACGATGTCGAAGGCACGCACGACCGCGTCTCCACCACGTACAAGAACCTCGCTGATGATGCCCGTCCGGGCGATCGCCTGCTTGTCGACGACGGTAAGGTGGGCCTGGAGTGCATCGAGGTAGATGGCAATGATGTGGTGTGCCGTGTCATCGAGGGCGGTCCGGTCTCTAACAACAAGGGTGTTTCCCTGCCGGGGATGAACATCTCGGTGCCGGCTCTGTCGGAGAAGGATATCGCTGACCTGCGCTTCGCTCTGAAGCTGGGGGTCGACTTCATTGCGCTGTCCTTCGTCCGTTCGCCTTCCGACGTCGAACTGGTCCATGCGGTCATGGATGAGGTTGGCCGTCGTGTCCCGATTATCGCCAAGCTGGAGAAGCCAGAGGCAGTCGAGTCTCTTGAGGCGATTATCCTGGCCTTCGATGCCGTGATGGTTGCTCGTGGCGACCTCGGTGTTGAGGTGCCGCTGGAAGATGTTCCGCTGGTTCAGAAGCGCGCTATTCAGATTGCCCGCGAGAACGCCAAGCCGGTCATCGTGGCCACCCAGATGCTCGACTCCATGATTTCGAATTCGCGCCCGACTCGTGCGGAGGCCTCCGACGTGGCCAACGCTGTGCTCGATGGTGCAGATGCCGTGATGCTTTCGGGTGAGACCTCAATTGGTAAGTACCCGCAGGCCACGGTGAAGACCATGGCTCGCATCGTTACCGCCGCTGAGCGCGAGGGGGAAGTTCCTGCGCTGACTCACATGCCGCGCACTAAGCGTGGTGTTATTTCCTACGCAGCTCGCGATATTGGTGAGCGCTTGAATGCCCGCGCTATGGTTGCTTTCACCACCTCGGGTGATACCGCTCGCCGTGTGGCACGCTTGCACTCTCGCCTGCCGCTGCTGGTATTCACTCCGAATCAGCAGGTTCGTTCGCAGCTTGCGCTGACGTGGGGCGCGGAGACCTTCTTGGTGCGCGAGGTTAACAGCACGGATGAGATCATGCAGGTCATCGATGAGCAGCTCTTGGCCATGGAAAACTACAACGCTGGTGACACGCTGGTCGTTGTTGCTGGTACCCCTCCAGGAAATGAGGGCAATACCAACATGATTCACGTCCACGTTATTGGCGAGGACGCACGCTAGCTCTTTGGCACATTTGAAAAGCCGGTAAGCCCTTTTGGGGCTTACCGGCTTTTTGCTAGAGCCTTTCAACCTGGGCTGTCTTTTTGTCCCTGTGCGCGGTGGCAAGTGGCCGACAAACAACCTTTACTTTGCCAGGTAGGACAGCACGGCGGCAGCGGCGGCAGAAGTCGCGGAGGTAGCCGTTGGCTTGAAGTCTGGCAGGAAGGTCGGCATGTGGTTCGATGGTACGTCTTCGACCACGCGGTCGGCAGCAACGGCGGCTTCCCACGTATCCCGAGGTGTGGCGCCAACTGTCCAGTAGACATACGGGCAGTTCAGGCCACGGGGAAGGTCTGAGAAGTCCTCCGACGCCGTCCACGGCACGGCATCGGTGGAGTCTTCGCCGAGAACAGCGTCCAAGACCGGGCGAATCGTGGCAAACGCGTCCGAATCATTGTCAGTGACTTCGCCGTGATCCGAGTAGTCAATCACAGGTTCAACCTCAGTACCGGAAGCCAGGCACTCGCCACGAACAACGCGCTCAATGCCCGCAATGAGCTTGGCGCGTACCTCGTTGGAGTAGTAGCGAATGTTCAGCACAATCTTGGCCTGACCTGGGATTGTGTTATTCGAATTGCCAGACTGCAGCGTGCCGACGGACAAAACACCAAACTCGTGGGGAGGAATCTCGCGCCCCACAATTCCTTGCAAGCGCAGAACGATCGCGGCGGCCAAGTACGTCGGGTCAATGGCGTTGTGTGGCATAGATCCATGCGCGGAGCGACCGGTCAGCGTGATGCTGATGGTGTCACAGCCAGCAAGTGCCGGGCCGGGCATGGTCATTACCTGACCTGCGGGGCCGGGAACAATGTGCTGGCCGAAGCACACATCTGGGGTGGGGATGAGGTCTGCCAGGCCGTCGTCAATCATGGCCTGTGCACCGCAGGCCAGTTCCTCGGCGGGCTGGAACAAGGCAATGAAAGTACCCGACCACTCAGACTTAGTCGCTGCCATCAGGCTAGCCAGGCCAAGACCAGCCGTCATGTGCATATCATGGCCGCAGGCGTGCATGACGGCGGTGGCGGAACCATCGCGGGCGGTACCGGTGGCTGAGGAAGCGAAGTCCACACCTGTTTCCTCGAAAACTGGAAGCGCATCGATATCAGCGCGGAACAGCACAGTGGGGCCGGGGCCATTTTCCATGACACCAACGAGGCCGTGGCCGCCGATTCCCTCATGCACTGTGTAAGTGCCCATGTCGCGAAGAGCACCGGCCAGATAAGCAGCAGTTTTCTCCTCTGCTTGAGACAGCTCCGGGTGCTGGTGCAGGTAGCGGTAGATTTCCCACTGCCTGTCCAACGGCACTCGATGGGTGGCGATGAGGTCGCGAATGCGGCTCAGTCGTGCTTCATTGTTGCTCACCTGGATTAAGACTCCTTACTTCTTTCTCTATTTTCTGCCCAGAGGCCTACAGTCGCGTTCCGTCCTCGACAAGCGGGTTGTACTTCAGGGAATTCGGCAGGCACTGGCACTCGGTCGCAATGTGAATGCTGTCCGAGATCTTCCCGGTCTCCCGTAGACGGTACATCTCTGGTACGACGCGGTCGCGCAGATCCCATGGGGAGATGGTGTTCAGATAAATCTTGGTGCCACCTTCAAAGCCGGCCAAGTTCGAGGTGCGCCACTTAATCATCACCCGCCATGGCATGCGGGCATCCAAATCGACAGGACGGTGATGCCATTCCTCATTGCATGGAATGGTGGGGCCGGCAGCGGCATGACAGGCGTGAATCAGATCCGACATGGCGTCGATTTCAGCGCGGGTTTGCAGCCACGGTTCGCAGATGTCCGACTTCGAGAAAATCTCCAGCGTGGGGTAGCGGTGTCCGAATCCGGCAAAAGCCACTGCATGCTCATTTTCCGCGATGATCAGATTGTGGCGGGCAGCATAGTCCACTGCGAATTCGTTGTAGATATTCGGGTTCTTGCGCACCGCTTGCACTTCGCGCTTGAGCTGCTCGCCGTGCTCATCGATGGCCACAAGCTGCTTGTGCAAGTGATCGAAGCTCGCGCCTGCCGGCTTCAGCCAGTTTTGGAAAGCGGCCACATAACGCACGTAGCGGTTCCGTCGGTACAGGTCAGCAATCGACTCGACGGTAAACGCAATGAGTGCGCGGTGCTCGGCAACGCTCAACGTGCCAGAAGAAGCCAGCTGGTTATCGTGAGTAGCGCCGTCCACAAAGTGACGACGGGCAACGATTACATCGTGGCCACCGGCGAAATAGCTCGGGGCTCGGCGCAGCAACTCCTCGTCGGAAAGCGAGCTGATTTCCTCTTCGCTGCGTCCAGCGGCGCGGTAGCGCGTGCGAATGATGTTGAGCACATGCTCGCGGCCCATCGGGTCGTCGAGGTAGGCCTCCATACGCTGCTGAGTCTCGCGGTCGGGCTCGAATCCGTAGTTGTCCGCCCAGTAGTCATACGAGACGATTTCGAACAGGTTGGGCACGCGGCGGAATTCCGCAGTGGTGTCGAAGAGCTGGTCAGGCAGTACTCCGGTCACTGTGGTGTAACCGCCGAATACTGAGTCATCGAGGACAACGCGGGCCTTCTCTGGTGGGGTTTGCAGCAGATTGTTCCAGCCGAAGGAATCGCGGGAACCAAAATCCTCCTCGCTCAGTGGCTGCGGATCCGTGTGCTTAATTCCCAGCGGCCGATTGCCACGACCGGGGACTGTCCACACCTGGGTGCCGGAAAAAGGATTGACTTGCTTCACCGTGCCGTCGGCAAGCGTGATGAGAGGATTGCTGAAAGCCTGCATAGGTTCAACACTACGTCTTTGCTGGCGGTCGGCGCGTCAACGTAGGGGGATAGGAGCTTGACGACGGTTAGTTATTGTCTGGCCGTCTCGCGTGGCTTAGCCTGTGAAGTTATGTCGAAGATTGTTTTTCACTGCCTGGTGAAGCCGACCGAATCGGAGGCGCTGGCCGAGGCATTTCGTACTAAGTTGAGTGAGTTTGACCGCGCCGGGCGAGTTAGTGATGTGGCTGTGTCGGTGGCGTCGGCGGACACTGACGCGCAGTTGGTGGAGCAGTGGGAGCGCGAGAACCCGAAGGAGCCGCTTGGAGAGAGGAAGGTATTCCGTTATCTCTTGAGCTTCGATCAGCACGGTGGTTCTCTCAATGAACTCGCTATGGACCTCTCGGAGCTACTGACTCCGCGTGCAGAATTGCCCCCGGATCCGGTGCTGCGTGAGTTCGACGAATTACTCGAATCTGTTGCGACGTATCCCTGGAATGTTGCCGTATTTAGGTAATTTCCTACCTAATTCGTGAAAAGCGGAGGCCTCCACGAAGCCGGTGCTTGGCTTGGCCAGCGGGTGTAGCGCGAAACGCTACGAGTTTTCCCAGCAATATGCCGTTGTATAATTATGTTCGCTTCAATATCTACAGTTGCCCAGTCCTTGTGCACACGACCTGTGCCACCGAGTTACGGCAACCGGGAAGTGGTCTACAACCGCTGACGGTTTGTTCTTCGTGGGCGCCATAATGGTTTCGCAGAGAGGTTTATTTTGAATATCGAGCAGAAGGTTTCGGGACTCTACGACCAGATTCTCACCCGAAACGCCGGTGAGCCGGAGTTCCACCAGGCAGTGGCAGAAGTTCTGGAGTCCCTGAAGGTCGTCCTGGAAAAGGATCCACACTACGGTGACTACGGCTTGGTTCAGCGTCTGTGTGAGCCGGAGCGCCAGATCATTTTCCGCGTGCCGTGGGTCGATGACCAGGGCCAGGTTCAGGTCAACCGTGGCTTCCGCGTTCAGTTCAACTCTGTGCTGGGCCCGTACAAGGGCGGTCTGCGCTTCCACCCGAGTGTGAACCTCGGCATCATCAAGTTCCTGGGCTTCGAGCAGATTTTCAAGAACTCCCTGACCGGCCTGCCAATCGGCGGCGGTAAGGGCGGCTCCGACTTTGATCCGAAGGGCAAGTCTGAGCTGGAGATCATGCGCTTTTGCCAGTCGTTCATGACTGAGCTGCACCGCCACATCGGCGAGTACCGTGATGTCCCGGCCGGTGACATCGGCGTCGGCGGCCGCGAGATCGGCTACCTGTTCGGTCAGTACCGCCGTATGGCCAACCAGCACGAGTCCGGTGTCCTCACCGGTAAGGGCCTGACCTGGGGCGGTTCCCTGGTCCGCACCGAGGCCACCGGTTACGGCTGTGTCTACTTCACTGAAGAGATGATGAAGGCCAACGGTGCTGACATCAATGGTGCCAAGGTCATCGTTTCCGGTTCCGGTAACGTCGCCATCTACGCCATCAGGAAGGCTCAGGAGCTCGGCGCTACGGTCGTCGGTTTCTCCGATTCCTCCGGCTATGTCTCCACTCCGAACGGTGTCGACGTTGAGCTGCTGAAGGAAATCAAGGAAGTTCGTCGTGCTCGCGTCTCCGAGTACGTGGCCGAGGCTGAGGGCGCAGAGTTCCACGAGGATGGTAACATCTGGGAGCTCAAGGCCGACGTCGCACTGCCGTGTGCAACTCAGAACGAGCTCAACGGTGAGTCCGCTAAGCTGCTGGTCGAAAACGGCTGCCGTTTCGTCGCAGAGGGCGCAAATATGCCGTCCACCCCGGAGGCCATTGAGATCTTCAAGTCTAACGGTGTCCACTTCGCACCGGGCAAGGCTGCTAACGCTGGCGGTGTTGCTACCTCCGCTCTGGAGATGCAGCAGAACGCGACCCGCGATTCCTGGTCCTTCTCCTACACCGATGAGCGCCTGAAGCGCATCATGACCAACATCTTTAAAAACTGCGAGACCACCGCAGCTGAGTACGATCACGAGGGTAACTACGTGCTCGGTGCCAATATCGCAGGTTTTAAGAAGGTCGCTAACGCAATGCTGGCTCAGGGCGTCATCTAGTTCGCATCGAGTCCGCTAACGTCTCCGCTTTACGACGGGTTCCCGGAGACCCCGCCCGTGGAGTAGCCAAAAAGCCCACGCTGTAAACTCCCTCCCATGGAGTTATCAGTGTGGGCTTTTGTCTTTATCGTGGCAACGATTTTCATCGGGGCACTGATGCAGCGAGTAGCTGGCATGGGACTCGGTCTGCTGGGAGGGCCAGTCCTCTCACTGATTGCAGGCCCAGTAGCAGGTATTTTGATTATCAACGTGCTCGCCACCGTCAATGCGGTCATGCAGACTATCTCGGTGCGAGAAAACGTCGACTGGAAGAAGTTCTGGCTAATTGGTCCGGTGATGGCTTTTGGGGCGCTGCCAGGCGCCTGGGTGGTTCACAACACGCCCAGCGGGCCACTCCAGGTTCTGGTCGGTGGGCTAGTGCTGCTTGCGCTGCTGGTGACATCCTTTATGCCTCAGCGCATGCGTGTTGACGGCCCACAGTACGGCGTTGCCTCTGGCGTTGCCGGCGGCTTTATGAATACCTTGGCCGGCATCGCGGGCCCGGCCATTACCGTTTACGCGCAGGCCTCTCGTTGGCCAGCGCAGACGTTTGCGGCCACCTTGCAGCCGCTTTTCTTTGTCTCCGGCGCATTGTCCTTGCTGTTCAAGGAAATCAGCGCTGACGTCTCCGTCTTCTCCACCACGCCGGTTATACTCTGGCCGCTGTGTCTGGCTGCCATGGTGGTGGGTATATTTTTGGGCACTCGCGTTTCTCGGCGAGTGCCCATTGTGCAAGCCCGAAAGCTCGCGGTCATTCTGGCGACTACCGGCGCGGCAGTCACTATGCTTCGCGGAATCTCCGCAACTTTTGGCGCGTAGCAGCTACTACTCCAGTAGCTGTTACTTCAGCAGCAGTTACTCCAGTAGCTGTTACTTCAGCAGCGATGACAGGAAGTTGCGGGTGCGCTCGTGCTGCGGATTGCCCAGCACCTCATCTGGGGTGCCCTTTTCCACGACCACGCCGTCAGCCATGAATACGACCTGGTCGGCGACTTCGCGGGCAAAGCCCATCTCGTGCGTCACCACGACCATGGTCATGCCCTTATCGGCCAGACCACGCATGACATTGAGAACCTCACCGACGAGCTCCGGGTCAAGAGCGGAAGTCGGCTCATCGAAGAGCATTAGCTTCGGCTCCATGGCCAGTGCGCGAGCAATGGCAACACGCTGCTGCTGGCCGCCCGAGAGCTGGACCGGGTAAGCATCGGCCTTGTGTGCCAGACCGACAGTTTCCAGAAGCTCCATGGCACGCTTTTCAGCCTGTTCGGGGGGGACACCCTTTACTAGCACTGGTGCCTCGGTGATATTTCCCAGCACCGTGCGGTGCGGGAACAGGTTGAAGTTCTGGAACACCATACCGATATCGCGACGCTGACGTGCAGCTTCTGCCGCAGAGATCTCGTAGAGGCTGCCATTTTTCTCGCGGTAGCCAATCAGGGAACCGTCGACGTAGAGACGTCCGGCATTGACCTTCTCCAGGTGGTTGATACAGCGCAGCAACGTGGACTTGCCGGAACCCGAAGGGCCAATCAAGCAGGTAACCGTACCCCGTGGAACCTCCAGGTCGATGCCCTTGAGGACCTCGAGACGGCCGAAGTTCTTCCGAACCTTTTGCGCCTCAACCATCAAATCTTTGGTAGTCATTTACTGCGGATCCTCTCGGTAGAAGTGCTCTTCGTCCTTATCGACAACGCGAGCATTTGCAAGCGGCACACCTTCGGCGTCGGCAAGCGCGGCCAGCTGGCGGGCAGTGAGCTGACGTGTGGCGCCGCGGGCGAAGTAGCGCTCAAGGTAGAACTGGCCGACCATCAGAATCGATGTGATTACCAAGTACCAGGTGGCGGCGACGAGCAACATCGGCACCGGTAGGAACAGCGCGTTGGCGATGTCCGTGGAGCGACCGTAGAGTTCCAGCGAGAACGGCACTGCGATGACCAGGGAAGTGGTCTTCAGCAGGGAGATGAACTCGTTGCCAGTTGGCGGGATGATGATGCGCATGGCCTGCGGCAAGATGGTGCGGCGGACGGTCTGCCACCAGCTCATACCCAGTGCCTTCGACGCTTCGGTCTGCCCCTCCGGGACAGCCTGAATGCCGGCACGGACAATTTCCGCCATGTATGCGGACTCGTTCAGGCCGAGACCGACGAATGCCAGCACAAAGGTATTGGACAGGACCGTGCTGAGATCTAGCTCGGCAACGCCCAGGTCAATCGTCGAGTAGATAGTGCCGAGGAGACCCCAAAAGACTAGCTGCACGTAGACCGGAGTTCCTCGGAAAACCCACAGGTAGAACCAAGCAACTGTGGACAGCACGGGGTTGTCCGACATGCGGAGTACGGCGACGATGGCACCGCCGACGACACCGATGAGCATGGCCAAGACCGTCAGTGCAATGGTCCAGCCTGCGGCGGCGGCAATTCGTGTATCAAACAGGTACTGGAAGTAGACATCCCAGTGGTAGGCCTCGTTGCGGGCGGCACCGATGATGAACCACAGGAAGAGTACCAGCAGAATCGCTGCGGTAATCCAGCGACCCGGGTGCGGCAGTGGTTTGGCCTTAATTTCTTCGTTGAGTTCCGCCTGTGTGGCCTCGTAGCGGGCGCCAGACGCAGATGAGTCGCTCACTTAAAGTTCCTCTCCGTTAATAGTGGCGCGTTCCAAAGCACCGTCTTCCAAACCCCATGTGGTCAGGATTTGCTTGTACTGGCCGTTGTCAATGAGGTACTGCAGCGCCTGTTGTAGGAGCGGGCCGAGTTCTGAATCCTTCGGAATGGCGAAGCCGAACGGGGCACCATCGTAGATGTCCCCGGCAAGTTCGAGCTTGCCCTCAGACCGGTTGACCGCGTAGGCACTGACTGGTGAGTCAGCTGCGAGCGCGTCAGCACGTCCCAGCACCACAGTGGTAGCGGCGGTGCCAGCATCCTGGTAGGCCAGCTTGTTAATTGGTGGCAAACCGCGATCCAGACAATCCTGACTCTTTACTGGTAGATCCTCCATGTCAGCGACGGTATTGCGCTGAACGGCGACAGTTTTGCCACAGTAGTTATCGGAGCTGGCTTCGCTGCCCGGGCGGCGGGCCCACTGCAGGCCGGTATCCAGGTAGTCGACGAAGTCGTAGGTCTTGCGGCGCTCCTCGTTTGAGGTGAAGCCGGAGGCACCAACATCAACTGCGCCGGCCGACAGAGCCGGCAAGATCAGTGCGAAATCTTGTTCTTGGATTTCAAGCTTCAGGTCCAGGACACTGGCCATGGCCCGCATGAGGTCAATGTCGAAGCCGATGATGGAACCGGCAGAATCCTTAAACTCTGCCGGGGCGAATGTCGGGTTGGTACCGATGCGCAATACTTCGCGCTTACGAAGGTCAGCCGGGACCTGTTTCGCCAGTTCGGGGACCGCTGCCGGTTTGATCTCCGACCAGCCCTCGGGGTTACCGCTTTCGTCATTGGTGACGCAGCCTGTAAGCCCTAAGAACAAGGTCGCAGTCAGCGTGGCAGCCGCCAATGCGATGGGTCTTTTCATATCTGAATATGTTACCCAGGCGCAGTAATACCTTAAATTCCGGTACCCCTATTCAGCTGCGCCCTAGGCTGGTACGGGAAACCCCACTCTTTCCAGGCTTTCGGGGCCAACTTGCGGGGAACTAATCGGTGCCGGCTACTAGTTTGTTTCAGCTGCGGCAAATCCGTTGCCGGTGACGTCGAGCGGGCCGACCGCTCCCGATGCCGGGTCACTCAGCGCGGCATCGCGGACTGCCTTCGCCACGGCCGGCATAACGCGCGGGTCCAGTGCCGACGGAATAATGCGGTCGGCACTCAGGTCTTCTACACCAACACTTGCAATGGCCTGGGTTGCGGCCAGCTTCATGGCTTCGGTGATGCGCTTGGCACCCGCCTCCAGCGTGCCACGGAACAGACCCGGGAAGGCCAGCACATTATTAATCTGGTTCGGGTGGTCCGAGCGACCGGTGGCCACCACGGCTCCGTACTTGCGCGCGACTTCCATTGGGATTTCCGGAATTGGGTTGGCCAGCGAGAACAGAATGGGGTCAGCGGCCATCTGGCTAATTGCATCCTCGCCGATACGGCCAGCAGAAACGCCGATGAACACGTTAGCGTCGACAAGCGCATCGTTGATGGAGCCGGTGATGCCGCGCGGGTTGGTCATACCGGCGACCCACTGCTTGATGTCGCTCAGCGGCTCGCGGTCCGGATGGATAATGCCGCGCGAATCGACGACGACGATGTCGGACACGCCAGCGGACAGCAGCATCTTCGTCGCAGCGACACCAGCGGCACCAGCACCGGAGATGACCACGCGGAGATCCTGGAAGCTGCGGCCAGTCAGCTTGCAGGCGTTGATTAGGCCGGCGGCGATGACGATGGCGGTGCCGTGCTGGTCGTCGTGGAAGATGGGGATGTCGAGCTCTTGGTCGAGACGCTGCTCAATCTCGAAGCAGCGAGGCGCGGAGATATCTTCGAGGTTTACACCGCCAAACGACGGCGCCAGCGCCTTGACCGTCTGGATGATTTCCTCCGTGTTGAGGGTATCCAGGACGATCGGCACAGCGGAGATGCCAGCGAACTGCTCGAAGAGCTGGGCTTTTCCTTCCATTACTGGAAGTGCGGCCTTGGGCCCGATGTCGCCGAGGCCAAGCACTGCAGTGCCGTCGGAGATTACTGCGACGTTCTGGCCAGTCCAGGTGTAGGTGCGTGCCAGGGCCGGATCTTCGTGGATGGCCTCACAGACGCGGGCGACACCTGGGGTGTAGCCGATGGAGAGGTCACGAATCGTCTCGAGCTTCATGGTCGAGTGGGAGCGGAGCTTGCCACCTCGGTGAGCCTCGAAGATTTCCGCATCCGTGATAGTGGACGGATCAGTGGGGGCGGTGTCTTCCGGCACGGTGTGAAGCGGCGTCTTAGGGGAGTTCGCGTTCGCAGAGTGGGCGGAGGAGCTAGAAGAAGAATTCGCAGCAGGCATGATGACAGTCCAAAACGTGTTGAGTACTGAGTACTTTGTACTTTGAGGAAACTCGACCGCGGCGTGAGCTGCTGGTGGGCAGTGCGTAAAGCCGGGAGCAATCGCTGGAATGAGATACGTAGTGGTGTGCGTAAAAACTAAACCAGTCTTGCTATACGGGATTGGTATCTCATTATATGGACAGTGGGGTGTGAAAATAAAATCTTTTAGGAAAGTCTGCGTGAATTGGGGAGTGTGGTGGGGTTAAAGATTGGGGAGCTGGGGCTGTGGTGGGCTAGTAGTCGGGGTGGGGGCGGGGCTTCTTATTGCTGGTGGCATTTTATGGTTCGTGAATCGAAAATATTTGTGGACTGCGGAAAACTGAATCCGGGGTTCCTGGGATAGTTCCAACTGACGACAGAGAGCTGTTCGTTTATTGCAACTTCTACACAGGAGGCTTCTTACGATGTCCGATTCCACTTTTCCCCAGAACCCGCAGAGCCCACAGAACCCGTATGGCTCCCAGAATCCGCAGGATCCGCTCGGCCAGCAGCCCTACCCGCAGAACCCGTCGGCAGCGGGGCAGGTGCCTCCGGCTCCGAAAGAAAAGAAGAAGGGTGGCTGCTTCAAATGGGGTGGTATCGCCGTGGGCGCTGTCGTGGTCCTAGCTGTGGCGGCCAGCTTGACTGGTGGCGGTGACACTGACTCGGATTCCGATTCTGAAGCTGCGTCTCTCTTTGGCTCGGAGACTGCCGATGCGGCTGATTCTGGGACTGTTGAAAATGCCGATTTCGCTGAGTCTCCCGAGGCTGGCTTGGGGGAACAGCAAAAGCAGGAGACGCAGGAAAAGCAGGATGAGAAGGTCTCGACCGAATACAAGAACGCTCTCCGTAAGGCAGAGATTTACGCGAATCGCATGCATATGTCGAAGGCTGGTATCTATGACCAGCTGACCTCGGAGTATGGCGAGAAGTTCTCACCGGAGGCAGCCCAGTATGCAATGGACAATATCGAAGCGGACTGGAATAAGAACGCACTGGAAAAGGCGAGAATCTACCAGGATTCGATGGCAATGTCCCCGGATGCGGTTTACGAGCAGCTGACGTCGGAATACGGCGAGCAGTTTACTCCGGAGGAAGCTCAGTACGCGGTGGATAACCTGTAGCAGCGGGCTTCGTTTGTTGATGACGCCAATTGGCCAGAGCCCCAGTTGGATGCATGCTGCAAAAGGACGGTTTCCGCTTCACCAGGATGCATTTGCTGCACACTGAACAGCTGCTGGTGAAGCGGAAACCGTCTTGGCTGTTTTAAGGCGTGACCTGGCAGTTGAGCGACTGTCGGCAGCAAAACTTCGGCGCGGTCCAGATCGTGGCGTTTTTTCAACCGTGCCCGCATCGGCGACCGCGGCGGCAAATCAAAAGTAACCGCGCCACTGCGCCGCTACCCAGACGCAGCCACCTATCTTGCAGAAGACATCGCTGAGTTTCGAGTCTCCATCACAGAAGAGCAGCGGCAAGTTTTGTTGAGTGGGATTACCGAGTACGCCGATGGCGATGAAGAAGTTTTCAGAGCGTATGCTCGCCTGTTGAAATCAACGGACTCGTAAGCCATGGAGTAGCCACATTCGCGGGGTGTGAGTCCCCGCCATGGCACGCCCCGTTCACTCAATCGGTGGTGGCGGGGTTTTTTATGCCCGAAAACAGATTCACCCAGGAGTTAACGCAGGACTCAGGGCGTAATACGTGGCTCACTTTTGGCTCATTTTTGGTGCAAAATACCCGTGAAAGTGCGTGAAAAAGAGTGAAAGATAGTGAATACTCAGACAAGCAAAAACCCGCCCCCACCGGGCTAAAAGCCAGGTGAAAGCGGATTTTAAAATCGTGCCCCCGGTGAGACTCGAACTCACACTGGACGGGTTTTGAATCCGTTGCCTCTGCCAATTGGGCTACAGGGGCGCAAAGCCGTCGATAAGCGAAAATGCTCTGTCGAAGCGACTTTTACTAGTTTAGTCCATCGACCCCGAATTAGAAAAACGGCGCTGCGCATAAGCGACGCAGCTGACAATTGCAGCGCCGAGAATGAAGAGTCCGAGGGCGAGTCCCCAGTCGGAGCCGATGCCCTGGAGCTCGTTGTTTTCGGTCTGCCACGGCCAGAGAGCGCGCAGCGAACCGAGCATGAGGCCGGACATGGCGACCAGCGTGAGTGCCTGGTGTGTACTCAGCAGCCATTCGAGGAGGCGGATGAACAGGACGATGCCGATTAGCGCGCCGACGAAGAAAGTGCCGATGTAGGCGAAGTCGCGGTCGTGAATTGCACCCATAGTCGGTGCGTAGAGACCGATGACCAACAGGAAGAAGGAACCGGAAACGCCCGGCAGAACCAGCGCGCACACGGCGATCGAGGCGGCGATGAGTACGAGCCACAGAGGCGGCTGCGTCGGTGCGGCCTGCGGCAGGGAAGTAAGCGCGAACAGGGCGATACTGAAGAACACGAAGACAGCAATGGCCTTGCCGCGCATGCCCGGCTGTCGCAGAGTGCCTGGTTGCAACTCATTCAGCGGCATGGTGATTGAGGCGGCGATCATGCCCATGAACAGGGCGCGGGAAGCGACCGGCTGATTGGTGACGAAATTCTCCATGACGCCAGCCATCGAGAAGACAACAGCAACCATGCCGATAGCCACCGGGATGAGCAGCCACCAGTCAATCCTGCGCAGGTTCTCCTTAAAGGAACCGTCCGAGATTGCCCGCGGTAGGTCTGTGATGCGCTTTGCCGATTCAATCAGGCGTCCGTAGATGCCCGTAATCAGCGCAAGGGTACCGCCGGAGACGCCCGGAATCGTCTCAGCGAGACCAATAAGGCCACCACGCACCGCGTTGGCGATAACGCCCAGCGGGGTCGGCTTCGGGATTTCAGAGTAGGGGCTCGTGGTCGGCAGCGTGGTCGACTCTGCGCCAGGAGCGCTCATATTTTCAGTAGACATCGCAGGCCATTGTATGTCTTCCAACTGAGAAGAAGCATATTATCCGCGTGTGTATAAGCGGCTTCTGACGGCGATTGAGAGCGCAGAATAAAAAGCAGCGCCTGGGTGGGCGCTACTAATTCAGTGAGTTATGCAGGAGTAGGCGGTGGGTGGTGAACCTGCTGCCTTAGCCGTGTTCGATGATCTGCTGCAGGCAGCTGCCCAGGGCCTCCACCGAAATCCTCGGCGCGTTGGCCTCATCGATTAGACCAGTATCAGACAGAACTAGGTATCCGACGCAGAGGGAAATAGCCATCTGGCTGCGGTGCACAGCAGCATCGTGGCTAACGTCTTCCGGTCCGTCCTCTTCGACGCGGCGAATCAAGTCATCTGCAACAGCTTCATTGAACCGCTCGGCGATGACTTTTGCAGTTTCTTCGGAGTCGAGCGATCCGACAATCAGCGGAATCATGGACTGTCCGGCCATTCCTTGACCAGTCAAAATAGCGCTGGCCATCCGCTGGCCAAGTTCATTGAAGGGGGCTCGGCTGAGTGTGCCCTTGAACTGGCTGAAGTTAATCAGTTCGGCCATGAGGCCTTCTTTGGAGCCGAAGTACTTGATGATGAGCGGCGCGCTAACGCCCGCATCGCTGGCAATTTCCTTCAGCGGCACGCTTCGCAAAGGTTTGCGCGCGAAGTGCCGAGCTGCAGCCGCGATAATGCGCTCGCGGGTGGACTGGGCGCTCCGTTGGAAATCGGTCGAATCGAACTCACTCATGCTGAAGAGTCTAAAGCCATGAAAGCGTAACTACGCCAATTGATTTCAGACGCATGCGCAGGACGTGGTGATATGTTTTCGCGGTCACCTCAAAGAGGGGGTAATTTCTAGGTATCTCATTTGAGGTAGGGGCCCATGCATGTTGCTGAATAATCGACGGAAAATATCGAAAAACTCCAGGAAAATAAGGCGAATATTAAAGTTGGATTACAGCATTTCGGAAACTGAAACCAAGTGCCAAGCGACGCTCGGGAGGATCACTCTTGCGAATCACTGTTTAGGTGGGCTAAGGGGGCTGCTGAACCCGTTTCAAAATACAGCCTGATTACCGTAATTATTGTTCACTTAAGCTGACCGGCCAACAGCTCATCCTCCGCAGCTCGCGATTCCCCAACGCTAATCTCAGTTTTCCTACGCTGTTCAATATTTTCCTACACTGGGATGTCATGAAGAAGACCCTCATGCTTATCGACGGTCATTCCATGGCCTTCCGCGCGTTCTTTGCCCTTCCGGTGGATAACTTCTCAACCACCGGTGGGCAGACGACGAATGCGGTGTATGGCTTCCTCTCCATGCTGTCCAATATTCTCAACGAGGAAAAGCCTACGCACGTGGCGGTTGCCTTCGATGTCGCCCGCGAGACCTTCCGCAACGAGATCTTCCCGGAGTATAAGGCCCAGCGTGAGAAGACTCCTGAGGAATTCCGTGGTCAGGTGCCGCTCATTCAGCAGGTGCTGAAAGAGATGGGCATCGTCACGCTGGAGAAGGACAACTACGAGGCCGACGACATTATCGCGACGTTGGCTACTCAGGCCAAGCCTGAGGGCTTCGAAACGTTCATCGTCACCGGTGACCGGGACTCGTTCCAGTTGGTCAACGACACCACGACGGTGCTTTATCCAATGCGCGGAGTCACCACGCTGCATCGCTTTACGCCTGCGGCTATTGAGAAGAAGTACGGGCTAACACCGACTCAGTACCCGGACTTCGCGGCTCTCCGCGGCGACCCTTCCGACAATCTCCCGGGCATTCCGGGGGTCGGAGAAAAGACCGCGACGAAGTGGATCGTTCAGTACGGCACGCTGGCAAACCTCATCGACCACGCTGACGAAATCCGCGGCAAAGTCGGCGATAACTTCCGCGAGCGCGTCGCAAACGTCCAGCTGAACCGCGACATCACCGAAATGGTCAAGGATCTGCCCTTGCCGTACGGTCCGAACGAGCTCGAGCTCCGTCCTGCCGACGCCCAGGGAATCATCGACTTCTTCGACCGCCTCGAATTCGGCGACAACCTTCGCGAGCGCGTGTTCCGCACCCTTTCCATCGAAGGCGCAGGCGTCACCGCCTCCACCAGCGACAGCGCGACAAAGCTCGAGGCTGTTTCGCTTGACGACGGCGCCTTGGCTGCCTGGCTCGGCGAACTGCATGAGCCGGCCGCGTTGCAGGTCGGGGAGCGCACCTTGATGATTGGCTCCGCCGACGAGAAGGGCAAGACCTCCGGTCAGGCTGTTTCTCTCGACCTGGGCGAGCTATCTGCCAAAGATGCCGACGCACTGCGCGAGTGGCTCGCTGGCGACCACCCGAAGCTGGTGCATGACTCTAAATCGGCCATGCATGCGCTCTGGAATTACGGCTTCGAACTGGCAGGGGTTATCCACGACACCTTCTTGGCCGCGTATCTGCTGCGCCCAAGTCAGCGTAGCTACAGCTTGGACAACGTCGTCCAGCGTCACCTGGGCCAGACGCTTTCGCAGGCCGATGGCCAGATGACCCTGCTCGATGGCCCGGCCGAAGACGCTTCCCATGTCGCCGCCGTCATCGACCTGGCTGAGCGATTGGTTGTCGAACTCGACGAGGCCGGGCTCTACAGTGTGTACGCCGACCTGGAAGTCCCGCTCGCTCCAGTGTTGGGCCGGATGGAACGTGCCGGTATCGCTGTCGATGTTGATGCGCTCGAGGAGCTCCGAAAGCAGGCGCAGGCGGCTACCGATGAGGCGGAGAGTGAGGCTCGCAACCTCGTCGATAAGCCTGAGCTGAATCTCGGATCGCCGAAGCAGTTGCAAGAGGTCCTGTTTGACCAGCTGGGAATGCCCAAGACAAAGAAGACGAAGACGGGCTATTCCACGGCGGCGAAGGAAATTGAGGGGCTGGCGAAGGTCAACCCGCATCCGTTCCTGGATTACCTGCTGAAGTTTCGCGAGTCGCAGAAGATGAAGTCGACCGTGGAGGGGCTGATTAAGGCTGTCGCTGATGATGGCCGTATTCATACGACTTTTAATCAGACGGTCGCGGCGACGGGGCGTCTGTCGTCGACGGAGCCGAATCTGCAGAACATCCCGGTGCGCACGGAGTTCGGGCGACGGATTCGTGAGGCGTTCGTGGTCGGCGATGGCTATGAGCAGCTGATCACCGCGGACTACTCGCAGATTGAGATGCGCGTGATGGCGCACCTGTCGCAGGATCCGGGGCTGATTGAGGCCTACCGACAGGGCGAGGACCTGCACAACTACGTTGGTTCGAAGGTTTTCGGTGTCGGCATCGATGAGGTTACGCCCGAGCTGCGTCGTCGTGTGAAGGCGATGAGTTACGGTCTGGCTTATGGTCTGAGTGCTTTTGGTCTGGCGCAGCAGCTCGACATTCCGCAGCGCGAGGCGAAGAAGCTCATGGAGGACTACTTCGAGCGCTTCGGTGGCGTGCGCGATTATCTGCACAAGGTTGTTGAGCAGGCGCGTAAGGACGGCTTTACGGCCACGATGTTCGATCGGCGTCGCTACCTGCCGGAACTCAACGCCGACAACCGCATCGCTCGCGATAACGCGGAACGTGCGGCATTGAACTCGCCGATCCAGGGGTCGGCAGCAGACATTATTAAGATTGCGATGCTCCGGGTCGACGATGCTTTACGACGGGGTGGGCTGCGCTCCCGTGTCCTCCTGCAGGTTCATGACGAACTGGTTGTGGAAGTTGCAGATGGGGAAGAGGGAGCCATCAAGGAGCTGTTGCATCGCGAGATGGACTCGGCAGCTGAATTGTTGGTGCCGTTGGATGTTTCGATCGGTGCTGGTGTGAATTGGGATACTGCTGCGCATTAGTGGTGCGAAGGTCGGGCCGTAGTGCTGGTAGGTGGACTTGTCGCGGGCTTGCCGTGGATGTGTTGCGGACTTGAATGTCGCAGCTCAAATCGGTATTGTTCGCTAGGTATGCATTAGCGTGCCGACTTTGCAGCCTCGAGCTTCATGGACATCGGGTTAACTAATTGCCAATGGTGAGATTCGCCGAAAGCGGATTTGGCCCGGTTGTCCAGGGGTTTCTTTGAGGGGCAAGGCCGAAATTGTCCGTTTTTCGATTTCTATCCGCTTCGGAGCACATCTTATATGTCCACTTCTAACGTCCCTCAGGTTGCCATCAACGACATTGGCACCGCTGAGGATTTCCTGGCCGCTGTCGACTCGACGATGAAGTACTTCAACGATGGTGACATCGTTGAGGGCACCGTCGTTAAGGTTGACCGCGACGAGGTTCTTCTCGACATCGGCTACAAGACTGAAGGTGTCATTCCTTCCCGCGAACTGTCCATCAAGCACGATGTCGACCCTGACGAAGTGGTCGAAGTTGGCGATGAGATCGACGCGCTGGTCCTGACCAAGGAAGACAAGGAAGGCCGCCTCATCCTGTCCAAGAAGCGCGCTCAGTACGAGCGTGCTTGGGGCACCATCGAGCAGCTCAAGGAGAACGACGAGCCGGTTACCGGTACCGTCATCGAGGTCGTCAAGGGCGGCCTGATCCTCGACATCGGCCTGCGCGGCTTCCTGCCGGCTTCCCTCGTCGAGATGCGTCGTGTCCGCGACCTCCAGCCGTACATCGGCCAGGAGATCGAGGCCAAGATCATCGAGCTCGATAAGAACCGCAACAACGTCGTTCTGTCCCGCCGTGCATGGCTCGAGCAGACCCAGTCTGAGGTCCGCTCTGAGTTCCTGCATCAGCTGCAGAAGGGCCAGGTCCGCAAGGGTGTCGTTTCCTCCATCGTCAACTTCGGCGCATTCGTCGATCTCGGCGGTGTTGACGGCCTGGTTCACGTTTCCGAGCTGTCCTGGAAGCACATCGACCACCCGTCCGGGGTTGTCCAGGTTGGCGACGAGGTCACCGTCGAGGTTCTCGAGGTCGACCTGAACCGCGAGCGCGTTTCCCTGTCCCTGAAGGCTACTCAGGAAGATCCGTGGCGCGTCTTCGCCCGCACTCACGCAATCGGCCAGATTGTTCCGGGCAAGGTCACCAAGCTGGTTCCGTTCGGTGCGTTCGTCCGCGTCGAGGAGGGCATCGAGGGCCTGGTTCACATCTCCGAGCTGGCTTCCCGCCACATCGATGTTCCGGACCAGATTGTCTCCGTCGACGAGCAGGTCATGGTCAAGGTCATCGACATCGACCTCGAGCGTCGTCGTATCTCCCTGTCCCTCAAGCAGGCTGACGAGGACTTCACCGAAGAGTTCGACCCGACCAAGTACGGCATGGGCGACTCCTACGACGAGCAGGGCAACTACATCTTCCCGGAGGGCTTCGACCCGGAGACCAACGAGTGGATGGAGGGCTTCGAGACCCAGCGCGCAGAGTGGGAGGCTCGCTACGCAGAGGCAGAGCGTCACCACCAGCTGCACGCTGCCCAGATCGAGCGTCACCGCGCTGCAGCTGCCGAGGCTGCAGAGACCGCTTCGAACTACTCCTCCGAGTCCGGCGAGGCAGCTCCGGCTGCTCCGGCCGCACCGGCTGCAGACAATGCAGGCGGCACCCTGGCTTCCGACGAGCAGCTCGCTGCTCTGCGCGAGAAGCTGGCTGGCAACTAAGCTAGACCGCTAAGGGCTTACACGTCCCTTTGAGAAATTGCCCCGGCGAGGTTTTCCTCGCTGGGGCTTTTTCGTGCCTTCTTTGCTTTACGACGGGCACCTGCTCGGCCTTGTTCTTATAGCGGCGGCTTGGGGGCTTGCTGCATCTTTGGTCCGGGTGATGGAGCTTTGGGCCATGAAGGGGGCACCGCTGTTGCCTAGGGCGGGCTTACGCTTCACCAGAAGTAGTTTGCTGCACAGTAACCGGCTACTGGCGAAGCGCAAGCCGTCCTAATGGCCCTAATGACTCTAATGCCCCGGTGGTCCTGTCGATTTTGGTGGCTCTGGCGGTCTTTACTGCCGTTGACAGCCTATCTTTCTGCCCATATGATTGGTGACATGACAACAAAGAATCAGGCCAATCACGTAGAGGATTCCTCCCACTCCACCGGTGGTGTGTACTCCCAGGAGGGCAAAGACTTTAACCGCGACACCCGCTATATCAATGACCGGATTGTTAAGGATGGTCGCGAAGTAGGCGAGGGGATTAAGACGTGGCCCGTTGAAGCCGGTCGCTACCGCCTCATCGCGGCTCGCGCGTGCCCATGGGCACACCGCACGCTTATTGTTCGCAGGTTGCTCGGCTTGGAAGATGCAATTTCAGTCGGAATTCCAGGGCCAGTGCACGATGCCCGCTCCTGGGCATTCGACAAGGGACCAGGTGGCCGTGACGAAGTACTAGGCTACGAGCGCCTCCAGGAGGCATTCCTCAAGCGTTTCCCGGACTACCAGCGCGGCATTACTGTTCCGGCCATCGTCGAGATCGAGTCGGGCGAGGTCGTGACCAATGACTTTCCCTGGATCACCTTGGACTTCATTACCGAGTGGACCGAGTTCCACCGCGAAGGCGCCCCGGATCTTTACCCGGTGGAGATGCGCGAGGAAATGGATGAGCTTATGCAGTTCATCTACACCGAGATCAACAACGGCGTCTACCGCTGTGGTTTCGCAGGCTCGCAGGACTCCTACGACAAGGCTTACGACCGGCTGTTCAATGCCCTAGACAAGGTTTCTGAGCGCTTGGAGACCCGCCGTTACCTCATGGGCGACCACATCACTGAGGCCGACATTCGCCTTTACACAACCCTCATCCGCTTCGATGCCGTCTACCACGGCCACTTCAAGTGCAACCGGAGCAAGATCTCCGAGATGCCGGTTCTATACAACTACCTGCGTGATCTCTTTCAGACTCCGGGCTTCGGCGACACCACTGACTTCGTCGATATCAAGCGCCACTACTACGAAGTCCATCGCGACCTCAATCCTTTAGGGATTGTCCCGAAGGGGCCGGAGCTCTCTGACCTGCTCCAGCCGCACGGCCGTGAGGCCCTTGGTGGCAGCCCATTCGGTAACGGCACCGCCCCGGCCCCAGTCAACCCAGATCCCGTTGAAGAGGGTCACCGCATCGAGGATCTCGTCGTAAAGCACTAACGTGCGGGGGCGTGTCCACGTACCCTTAGAGACATGCTCAAAGTAGGACTAACCGGTGGCATGGGCAGTGGGAAATCTACGGTCGCCCGTAGGTTTGCCGAGCTCGGTGCCGTCATCATCGACGCTGATCAGATCGCTCGCGATGTCGTCGAACCCGGGGAACCGGCGCTGGCCGAACTCGCCGAAGCTTTCGGCGAGGGCATTTTGCTTGACGACGGCTCCCTCAATCGCGGCGAACTTGCGAAGCGGGCCTTCGTATCAGCGGAGAAGACGGAGCTGCTGAACTCCATTACCCACCCGCGTATTGAGCAGCGCACCGAAGAGCAGTTCAACGCGGCAGGTGACGCCATCATTGTTTTTGACTCTCCGCTGTTGATTGAAATGGGGCAGTCGGAAGCGCAAGACCTCGTCGTGGTTGTGCATACCCCGGTGGAGGTCCGTCTCGACCGTCTGGTGGAAAGCCGCGGTGTAGACCGAGAGGATGCGAAGCAGCGCATCGCTAAGCAAATCAGCGATGATAAGCGCCTGCAGTTCGCCGACGTGGTTCTGGAAAACTCAGGCACCGAGGAGGACCTCGTGCGCCAGGTCGACCGGATTTGGGAGCGGATTATTCAGCCGCTGAATCAGATTCGCCAGCTGCAGGCCGGGCAGCAAGATAATCCCGTAGCCGCGCAATAGCCTCCTCAATCACCTCGGCGCGCTTGCAGAAAGCGAACCGTACCAGGTAGCGGTACTTTTCTGACTCTGGGTCATCCACAAAAGCGGTGACGGGGATGGCTGCGACGCGGCATTCTTTGACCAGCCGGGTGCAGGTCTCCAGGGCGTCGCCAAGCCCCCAGCTCGAGACATCGGCGACGACAAAATACCCCGCCTGCGGCGTGAAGACATCGGCGCCAAGGCCCTCCAAGCCATCGGCGAGGAGCCGCATGTTGCCCTCGAGCTGCCCCGCCAGTTCGTCCACCCACGGTGCGCATTCCTGCAGGCCACGGGCGACGGCTGGCTGAAGGGGAGTGGCACCGACATAGCTCAAGAACTGCTTGGCTTTAACCACGCCATCGAGTAGCTCGGTCGGGGTGAGCGTCCAGCCAATCTTCCAGCCGGTGACGTTGAAGGTTTTTGCGGCACTGGACACGACAATGGTCCGCTCGCGCATGCCGGGCAGAGCGCTGATGGAAGAGTGTGACAATCCGTTGAAGTACAGGCGTTCGTAGACTTCGTCGGCAAGCACGAGTAGATGGTTTGCGATGGCGACATCGGCGATGGCCTGCAAGTCCTCGTCCGCGAGGACGGTGCCGGTGGGGTTGTGCGGCGAATTGATGATGATCATGGCCGTTTTGGCGGTGACGGCATCGGCAAGCGCGCTGCGGTCGAGCGACCAGGAGCGTGCCGTGCCGGAAGCTGCGGGGATGAGCGGCACCGCGGTATATGTGCAGTTAGCCAGTGCGATGGCGGCTTTGTACGAGTCGTAGTACGGCTCGATGACGATGACGTGGCTGCCGGGTTCGAGATGCCCCAAGGCGGTGGCGGCAATCGCCTCCGTGGCGCCGACCGTGACGAGGCATTCGGCGTCGGCGTCGTAGACCTGCCCCGTGCGGCGGGCGCGATCGGCGACGATAGCCTCGCGGAGCACCTTCATGCCGCGGCCGGGGCCGTACTGGTTGTTTCCTCCAGCTATCTGATGTCGCGCCTCCGCGAGCACCTCCGCCGGCCCATCCCAATCGGGGAAGCCCTGCCCAAGATTGATTGCCTCGTGCTCGGTAGCGAGGCGGGACATGGTGGCGAAGATGGTCTCGCCGAAGGGGCGCAAGCGGGAAACAGTCATGGTATTTACTGTAGGTGGAATCTCATGAGTTCGAAGCATGAAGCTGCAGGATGTGATGGTCGTCAGTCCGCGAAGCTGTGTACACCAGCTTTGGCGTGCCATCTCTGAGCGCTACAAATCGAAGCGACAATTCTAGATAAAAGCTTCAGATATTCTGTGCATTCTCTTCCTTTTAAAAAATAATCTTTACCGCATGCAAGATTGGTCATGGTACGCCCTTGAGGCTGCCAAATTGGTACAGCTGCGTGGCAGAGTTCCAGAAATTATCGCAGTTATACTAATGCTGCTGACTCTCGGGTTTCTCCTTTGGCTGGTTGCAAAGGGGAACAGCTCTAGAAAATCGGGACTGATTCAAGTTTGCGCGATTGTAG
The DNA here is from genome assembly GCF_001838215.1 of Corynebacterium sp. HMSC061H03. Taxonomy (NCBI): domain Bacteria; kingdom Bacillati; phylum Actinomycetota; class Actinomycetes; order Mycobacteriales; family Corynebacteriaceae; genus Corynebacterium; species Corynebacterium sp. HMSC061H03. The sequence continues at coordinate 45,990 of NZ_KV836075.1, read as the reverse complement.
TGGCTGTCTCTGTGGTGAGCACCATCGGCTGGTATGTGCTTAATAAGGTGTGGCGACCGATCCCGGACTACATCGGTATTGAAGTTTTCGGACCATTCGCATCTGGCTTGTCCGGCATCGTTGCTCTAGTTGTAATTGCGTTTTCCAAGAAGCCTAGGCGCATCATTGCGGGTCTTCTCGTCTGCTCATTATCAGTACTCGGCGCCTATGCCGTTCCCAATATTCACTATGGCACGTATGCAAACTTGGCCCAGGTGCTACGCGGACCAGGCAAAGTGCAGGCTTTTGGCGAGGTAGATGGGCTCGCGCCGGTCGCGGATGTTTATCGTCCCGGTGACAGTGAGTCGGCAAAACAAACATCTTTGGAACAACGGTGGCGGCCACGCCAAGCCGAAAATATAGGTACTGATAGTAGCGTTCTCGTTCAAGCCGATATCCCTGCTACTAACTTCTCTCCGCGCTCCTCCATTATCTATGTTCCAGCTGCCTATTTCGCTCGACCTCGTCCTCTGCTGCCTGTGCTTGTACTGATGCCAGGACAGCCGGGTACGTCGAAGGATTGGCTGGTAAACGGCGACCTGAAAAATACTATGGATCGCTTTGCTGAGCAACACAATGGTTTGGCGCCGATTGTGGCGATAGTTGATCAGCTATCTTCGAGCTTCAAGAATCCGCTCTGCTCCGACACTGAAAATGGGGCGGTCGCAACCTATTTGGAACATGACGTACCGGCGTGGTTGGAGCAACATTTCCAAGTAGATACTCGACCGCAGTCGTGGGCAGTAGGTGGATTGTCCAATGGTGGTACCTGCGCGATGCAAGTTCTCAGCCGTAAGGGAGGCCCGTATCGTACCGTGCTGGACATGTCAGGCGAGGAGTTCCCAAATCTGCACAACCTTGAGACGACAATCGAGAAGGGCTTTGGTGGCGACAAGGCCACGTTTGAGGCAAATAATCCGTTATCGATTTTCGCTTCTGGCGAAGACTTCACAGGTTATTCCGCATTCTGTTCCATAGGCGATGAGGAATCTAAAGATGTCATCGAAGGGCTGTGGAAAGTCTGCCGAGCCGGACGGGAACAGGGAATGGACGTCCAAGAGCGCACCTATTCCGGTACGCACGAATGGAAAGTGTGGGATCGCGCGCTTGACGACGAGCTCCCCTGGCTTGCGGAGAAAATGAATCTTATCCGGGCGCAAAGCCACTAGAACACAAGAACACTATTTTTCTCGATGCGGCCATCAAAAGTATGGCTGTCTGGTTTAGATCATCTGCGAAATTAAAGATCGGAGTTAAAGGTATGACGATGCAATCCTTGTACCAGTGGCTTAAGGCGCACGGAAAAATCTTAAAGATTGTTTTCTATATCGCGATAATCTCCATTATCGTGCTTGTGGCTCGTGGCCAGTTTGCCGCCATTTCAGGAAGCCAACTTCGAGAAATTTTTGCTGATACGTCGATGCACGTAAACGCAATCATCATGGTGTTAGGTCTGATTGCGTTCAGTGCGACGGGACTCTACGACTTGGTCGCCTCCAAATATGCCGGTGTGGAGGTGTCGCCACGCGAAGCATTGAAGATTGGCTGGATTGCGCAGGCCTTTAATAATTTCGCCGGATTCGGTGGGCTCACCGGAGGTACAATCCGTGCGAAATACTATACCTGGGCGGGTGCGGACCGAGGTAAGTCCATTGGTGTTTCGGCAAGTGTGTGGGCTGCCAACCTACTCGGGTTATTCGTAATGTTGGCAATAACGTTGCCGTACGCAGTGCATTTCGATGGCTGGTTAATTGTCGTCGCCATAATCTCATGTTTTTATCTGCCGCTGTTTTTCTTAGCGGATAGATTTAAACTTGGCGTAATTGATTTAAGAAAAACGACTTTTGCGCAGATAGGAAAGCGGGAAAAGTGGTATCTTCTCGGCACCTCAGTCGTTGATTGGGCAGCAGCTGGGCTGTTCTTCTGGGTATGCGTTCGGGTGTTCACACCGGAGTTTTCACTCCCGATTGCTATCTTTATTTTTGCAACCGCCACTCTGGCCGGATTGCTATCTTTCCTGCCTGCAGGAGCTGGTAGCTTCGACCTCACAGTGTTTGCGCTGTGCGCCAAAGTTGGCCTCGACACTAACCATATTCTGCTTGGCCTTGTACTGTACCGCGTTTTCTATTACATCGTTCCGTGGCTGCTGGCGGCGGTCTTTTGGGTCTCCGACAGCGTGAAAGAACTCGAGTCCGATTTTCCGCACCGTGTCATGGCTCGGATACTCGCAGTTATCACCGTTTTCTCTAGTCTTTTGCTCTTTGTTTCGGCGCTGACACCTGAAATTGCTTCACGTATTCGGATTATCGAAGAAGTTTTGCCGAGCACTGTCCGGCGTGCATCGCATTTGACAGTGCTGTTTATCGCCGTCATGTTGCTTATCTTGGCTCGCGGAATTAACCAACGAGTCAGACGCTGCTACCAGCTGGTTTTAGTGCTGCTTGGGGTGGCAGCGGTTGCGTGTCTAGTGCGCGGAATCGACTACGAAGAGGCTATTTATCTTGGGGTCTTTGCACTTGCACTATTCGCGTCTCGCAGTGCGTTTGATCGAGATCCACTCCCATTAAAGTGGAGTAGTTTCGTACCAACGGCAGCTCTGGCGATTGCTATTCCAATCGTTCTTTCGAGTTGGCATGCGCTTCGGGTAAATAAGGTGGTCAATGTACCCGCACCATCCCCGCATGCCAATACTCACTGGCCAATGGTTCTTTTCTACGTAATGCTCGCATGTGCTGTGGCAATTGCAGTATTGTTTTCTCGCTGTCGCGCTCCGGAGTTCGAAGCCCCAAACGAAGAGCAGACACGTCGATTCGAGGCCCTGATTGAAAAATGGGGCGGGAATGCTTTTTCGCATCTGTATTACCTAGGCGATAAGCAGGTTTTCTTTACCGTCGATAAGCGAAATGGTGCGGACCGTGCAGCGTTGCTGTACCGCCCCCATGGCACGACCTTGATTGCACTCGGTGATCCATTCGGCGACCCGGATGCCTTCAATCAACTGTTCGCGGACTTTATTGACTATGCGGATACCTTTCAGTGCTCGGTCGCATTCTATGAAGTGGGCGAAGACCATTTGGCTCGATGTGTAAATGAGGGCATGAGCCTGGTCAAACTCGGTGAAGATGCGACGGTTGATATTTCGGGTTTCACCCGAGTCGGTAATAAGGGCAAGACGTTCCGACGTATGTACAACAAGTTAGAAAGCTCTGGTTGTACTTTTGAAATTGCCGAGGCACCGTACAGCCCAGACCTCATTACGGAATTGCGAGACGCATCGCAGGAGTGGCTCGGAAAACGCACGGAAATGAGCTTCTCGCTCGGTTTCTTTGATGAGAATTATCTGTCACGTGCACCGATTGCAGTTGTTCGATCGGCGGATTCAGACCGTGTCGAAGGATTTGCTTCGATAATGCCGCAAGGGCAAAGGGTTGCGTCAGTGGATTTGATGCGCATTCGACCTGATGCTCCAGATGGAGTGATGGATGGCATTTTCGTGAATCTGATGGAATGGGCAAAAGACCGTGGATATACCGAGTTCAACTTTGGTATGGCACCAATGTCGAATACCGGTGCGCGGCCGCATTCCAGGCTCAGCGAAAAAACCATCTATCTGGTGTACAACTACGGAGGCCGGATTTATAACTTCCGCGGGCTGCGTAATTACAAGGAAAAGTTCAAGCCTGTATGGAAGTCTCGATACTTGACCTACACCGATGTGAAATCGTTGCCTGCCATTACCGCAAGTCTGTCGAAACTGATCAATCGGCCAGGGCAGTATTCAGCAATTGCGCTGTCAACGAGTGAAGACGAAATGCCTGCTCCCGAAATGGCAATCAACGCTAATTGATATAAATCCGTGCGTCGTTTCCGCCGCTGCACGCCACGACACCATCGCCCTGCGTGCCGCAGCTGACATCGTAGGTCTGGCCGGTCGCAGGGCTCGTTGCCTGAATATTCGGCTTCAAATTATCGCGAATGTTATCAGCGGTGGCGTTGAGACCGTCGGTCTGCTGATGGAAGACCTCGGTGGTAAACTCACAGCTGGTATTCGGCCCGGCAACGACCAGATTCGTGCGGTAACCATCGCCATACACGTAAACAGTCATCTCCTCGCCCCCGGTAAACGTGGTCCCCGGCGACGAGTTGCTGTAAATGATGTCCCTCATCGCCTGGCCGATGTCTGCATTTTCGCTTGACGACGAAGACGTGGTTTCGGTATCCCCATTGGTTTGTCCACCATTTTGTGATGGGGCCGTCTCGGAAGAATTTGCATCGTCGGAGGTGTCGTCGGAGTTTCCGGCAGCGCCACCGTTATTGCTGCCGCCAGCATCAGAGTTTGAGCCGGTTGGGTTCGGCCTATTCTCTGAGTTTGCGTTTGATGCGTTGCCGTCAGTCTGAGTCATGGTGGCGGTGTCAGCTGCCGATTGGCTAGTTACTGCGCCGTCGTTTTGAGAGCAGGCGGTGAAGGTCAATGCGGTTGTGGCGAGGATACCGGCGATGAGTGCACGTCGTGAAGCAAAGGTGTGGTGGGTGTTCGTAGGCGTCACGCAGTGGGCAGTAGGGAGTTTTCGCACTATGAAAGTAATAACGATTCGATGAAAATCAGGGCGGTATTTCGACCTGTTTTCTAGAGCCAACCATTGTCGCGAGCAGTTTTCGCGGCCTCGACGCGGTTTGAGGTATTCGTCTTCGTGATAATTGACGACACCTGATTGCGCACCGTGCCCTTGGCAATGAAGAGCTGGCCGGCGATTGTGCCCGTATCAGCGCCTTGGAGAATCAGTCGAGCGATCTCGACTTCGCGGTCGGTCAGGGGAGAGTCGGCCGTGAAAAGTGAGGCCTCGGCCAAGGCCGGATCGATGACTCGGAGGTCGGAGTGGACGCGTCGAATAGCTTCTGCGAGCTGCTCAGGAGGCGTGTCCTTTGCCAGGAATCCGCTGGCACCGGCCTGAAGTGCGCGTTTGAGGTAGCCGGGGCGAGCAAAAGTAGTGACGACGAGGCAGCGGCAGTGGTCAGAAATTTTCGCGATGGTGTCAATGCCGTTGAGGCGCGGCATTTCGATGTCAATAAGCGCGACATCGACGTCCTGCTCGGTGACTTTTTGCGTTGTTTCAATGCCGTCGGCGGCTTCAGCCACGATGTCCAAGTCCGGTTCGGTTTCCAGTAGAGCCTTTAAAGCCCCTCGAACTAGGTGCTGATCATCAGCTATGAGAACGCGAATCATCTATTCTCCCGCGCATATTCGGTGACGGTTGTGTCAGTGAGGTGGTTTTTGGAGCTTGTGGTGGATGAACGGCCCGCGTGGTGGGAGCGGTGCGAGCGCTGCAAGCGTGACTGCGTCATCGTGGCCACAAGGCGAGTGCCGCGACCTGGTGCGGACTCGATAATGAGGTCACCGCCAGCATCCTGGACACGCTGCTTCAGCCCAGCCAATCCACCAGCGGCGACAGTTTGGCCTTCGCCCGTGGTAGCCGCGGAGGAATCGCAGCCTAGGTCGGAAATGTCGAAGCCGATGCCATCGTCGATGATTTCCACGCTGGATGGTGTGAGTTCGATTGAGACATTCTTCGCCTCAGAATGCCGAATGATATTGGTGGTGGCCTCGCGAATCACCCAGGAGAAGAGTTTCGCATTGGTGGTTACACCGCTGGAATCGTCGGGAAGTGAAGCCTCAATGTGTGCGGTGTGGAATGCCCGCGCGGCGGCGGCGAGCTCGCCTGCGAGATCCGGCTGGCGCATGCGTGTGACTGTTGAGCGGACTTCGGCAAGCGATGTGCGCGACAGAGCGGTGATGGCCTCGAGTTCGGCAGCGGCGGCATCGGGGTTGGTGTGGACCAAACGCCGCGCGACTTCAGATTTGAGCGAGATGACCGTCAGCGAATGGCCCAGCACGTCGTGGACATCGCGGGCGATGGAGTCGCGCTGCTGGCTGAGCTCAATTTCCTGGTTGAGCTGGGCTCGTTCCTGGGAGAACCTGCTGAGTTGAACAACGCAGCAGACAACGACGGCCCAAAACAGGGCATCGATGGGTAAGATGAGACCGCTTTCCGGAGCCAAGAAATGACTAATGGTAACGATTGTTGCGCCGAGCACGCCAATGCTGAGGATGGCGGGGATGATGGGCAGCATCCAACTGAGCAATGCTGCGACAAATGGCAGGAATGCGCTGGCGCCGTTTCCCACAAGCGGGATGGAGAGCAGGCCGAACGCTGCGACTATGCACAGGGCAAGTATGTTGCGAGCTCGTTGCAACCAGCCGCGAGGATAGTAGTGAAGTGAGCCCCAGATGAAGATGTACACCAGCGCAAAGCTGACAATCAGCGCAGTTATCTGAGCGACCTTTTCGGCGCCGAAACCGAAGAAGACGAAGGGTAAAACCACAATCCAGATGCCAGCCGACAGTGCGGAGTAGACATGGAATCCCTGGAAAGGATGGCTGAAGCTGCGTCGCAAAGTGGTTGTCATAGATGCCTAGGCGGTCTCGGTCGGTGGCAGAGGGAAGTTGGTCTCGTTAGTCACAGGTTAGATGGAGGCGATGGCTATCGCTTGGGTTTGCTATCTAGCCGTGTTTCGCCGCGTTATTTACAGCCGCGACTTCTCGCGCTTGTTCAGATATATGCAGAAGCCGATTAGCAGGATGCTCCAAACTGCAACATTGACAATGGGCACCCACAGTGGCTCGGTGTAGAGTCCTGCACCAGTATCCGTGCTGGGAGTAAGACCTGCGGTCAGCGGATACCTCGACAGAGTCACAGAACCGAACAGCGGCGTGAAGCGGCTGATTGCCAGCAACGCGCCCTGCATCGGGATAAAGAGGTTGCCGAGGTAAGACAGCACGACAATCGAGCCCGACGCGATACTGAGCGCTGACGGCTTCGGCAGCAGCAGTGCCCAGGCATAGCCGTAGAAACCAAACGGCAGACAGGTTACAACACAGAGAATGAAGCTGACAATCCAGGCCCGTGGCTCCATCTCGGTGCCGATGACGAGGCCGAGAAGATACATTGCCGCAATCGGCAACACTGCGGCGAAGAGCACCAGAATTGCCTGGCTTAGTACAATACGCGACGTCGACATTGGTGTCAGCGCAAGCTGGCGACCCCATCCCGTGGTTTGCTCCATAATCGTTTGTCCGGCGCTGGCCACCGCTGCTGTGACGCCGCCGTAAATAGCCATGCCAATCATCACGTAGGCGGTGACATTGCCGTGAGGGAAGGCATCGCCGCCGCGGTCGAGCGAGGCACCGAACACCAGAAAGAACAAGATGGGCAGGCCGATGGAGAAGAACAGGTTCGACCAGTCGGACAGATAGCGTTTGATCTGAATGGCGATGTATGTCGACAGGCCGTGGGATTCGGTTAGCTTTGTTGCGCTGGTACCAGCAGTCGCGCCGGGTATGTCGGACGAAGTTTCAGTCGCGGTGTACGTCATGGCAATCCTTTCCAGTTATTTCCTTTAGTTCCCAGCAGCCACGGCGACATCGGGCGTGGCATCAGCTGCAACATCTGCGTCACGCTGCATAGAAATGAAAATGTCATCAAGCTTCGCGCGCTGGACCGTGAAGTCGGTCGCATCCGTCTCCGTTACCAAGTGACGAAGCAGTGAGTCCGAATCCCGTGTCCGCAGCCGCACGCGCCTACTGGTCCCGGCCGGTTCCCCAGCAGCGCTACTCAACCAGGTGACCTCATCGACCTCAGTGCGCTCTGAAAGCTCCGGTGCCGCACCCGGAAAATTAGCCTCAACCAGCACTGATTTACTCAGCGCAAGCATGCTCGGCGTATCCAAGTCCGCCATGATACGCCCTTTGTGCAGCATGATGATTCGCTTCGAAAAATCCTCCGCCTCATCCATGTAATGCGTGGTGAACAACACCGTCGTGCCACGCTCCGCCCGGGCATGAATATCCGCCCAAAAATTGCGCCGCGCACTCGGATCCATCCCCGCTGTCGGCTCATCCAACACAATCAACTCCGGATCACCGAGCAGGGCCAACGCAAACTTCAATCGCTGCTGCTCACCGCCCGAGCACTTACCGACTTTCCGCTTCAGCAAGGGTTCCAGCCGCGCTTGCTTTACGACGTCCGCCAACGCCACATGCTCCGAATAGCCACTGGCAATCATCTTGAGTGTGTCCTCGACCGTTACGTCGGGAAGCAAACCGCCCGTCTGCAAGATAGCGCCGACCTGCTGAGCATTGACCGCGTTCCTGGATGATTGGCCGTTGACTTCGATGCGGCCGGCGGTGGGTGTGGTCAGGCCGAGGATGAGATCGATAAGTGTGGTTTTGCCTGCGCCGTTTTCACCGAGGATGGCGACGACCTCACCGCGGCGGACGGTGGCGCTGACATCATCGAGTGCGGTTACCTGGCCTTTGCTGAATTGCTTGGTGATATTGGAGAACTCGAGAATTACGTCCGGATTCATAGTTCCAAGTTCAGCGCGGATTAGAGGTATGGACGTATAGGTGGTGTCACGAATTGCCCATGACAGGTGTCATTGCTTGTTGGCGTAGCCAACCGTTGGATTCCACTCCCAGACTTTCTGGCAGGCAGGCCATCCTGGTTTATAGTCCACGCGGGGACGGCGCTTTTGTACCCATCGGATTGCCTGCTCGATTTCGTCGAGGACGCTGTCGAGATTCCAATTGATGCATGAGTCTGTGAACCTTAGGATTATCCAGCCGTGCAGCGTGCCGGAGTTGGTCTTCCAGCGATCTGTGATGAACGAGTCCTCGTTGGCGTGGTACTTCTCTGAGTCAACTTCGATGGCTATTTTCCACTGGTCAAGCAGGATGTCGAAGCAGTAGGGGCCGATGTACTGGTTCATTCGGATGCGGTACCCGCGCTTGATTAGTGGACGGGCCAGCTTGCGCTCGAGTTCGCTGCATGAGCCAATCGGCGTGGTGGTGATGGTTTCACGCAGCCATGCGGGGACTTTCCGCATCCGGCTGAGGTCGTGGTTGAGTCGCTTCTCGCCGCCCCGGCCGGCGTAGTGTGTTTCCAGGATTCTGCGTGCATAGTCTTTTGAAGCTCGTGCTGCCCAGAGTGCTTCGACAACTGGGAGGCCATTGATGTCGGTGTAGGCCGGCAGACGACTGTGCCTAATGGAGAAGGTCTCGGCCTGAACTGATCCCGCGCCCTCTGCCTGGATAGGAAGTGTCAGGGGAAGTCTCAAGTGGATTTGAGCTGCGCTTTTACCGCTTAGCGCAATGCTTTTGTAATGCCCCGTGATTGCTCGGGCGACTGAGGCGGGAGAGTGGTCGTCAATGTAGAGGCCTCGTACCAATTTAGTTAGCCTGCCTTGTTGTAGGAGGGCTCTGGTCTTTTTCTCTCCGATGCCGAGTGCACGCAACTCGGCCGTGGTGAAACTTCCCATGGTCGGGACTCTAAGCTTTTGCGGCCCAGGGGATTTTCTGTGAGAGAGGCTCCGTGTCCAATCTGTGGACAACTTTCAGGGTGTGGATAACCCAGGCCTCCCGCAGCCTCGCAGCCTTGCAGCCTCGCAGCCTCGCAGCCGTGGACCATCGATAAGACGGCTTGCGCTTCACCACGAGCCAGCCGCTGCGCACTAAGGGCCAGCTGGTGAAGCGGAACCCGCCTTTGCTGGCCTGGCACCGACTTTATGCCAGCCTTGTCCAAATCTGTGCCGATTTTAATGTTGGTCCGGAACTCGACAGCCGCTCCTAGGCTCTGGACCCCAGCCCTGGGCCCCAGCCCTGGATAGCCCAAAGCCCCAGGAAGTAACGTAACCAGCCGCTTTCAAGACAGCCTTCGCTACGCTGGGAACTATGGCATTTGCAGCAGAGCAACCCGTCCTCGCACACTCGGAGTTCCGGCCCGTCGGTGAAGTCGAGCGCGCTGAGGGAAACTTCGAGGTCATCAGTGAATTCGAACCGTCGGGCGACCAGCCGCAGGCAATCGCGGAACTGTCGGAGCGCCTAGATAGAGGCGAGCGCGAGGTCGTTCTGATGGGTGCCACGGGTACCGGTAAGTCAGCCACCGCAGCGTGGTTGATCGAAAAGGTGCAGCGGCCAACCCTCGTCATGGCACCGAACAAGACGCTGGCGGCCCAGCTGGCCAATGAGCTCCGCAGCCTGCTGCCAAACAACGCGGTCGAGTACTTCGTTTCGTACTACGACTACTACCAACCCGAGGCCTATATCGCGCAGACCGATACCTATATTGAAAAGGATTCCTCCATCAACGAGGACGTGGAGCGACTGCGCCACTCGGCTACTTCAGCGCTGCTGTCGCGTCGCGACGTAGTCGTCGTCAGCTCTGTTTCGTGCATCTATGGCCTGGGTACCCCGCAGTCCTACCTCGACCGTTCGGTGTGGCTGAAGGAGGGAGAGGAAGTCGACCGCGACCAGTTCCTGCGCCTTTTGGTGGACATTCAGTATGCCCGCAATGACATTGCCTTTACCCGCGGCACCTTCCGAGTAAAAGGTGACGTGGTCGACATCATCCCGGCCTACGAAGAAAAGGCCGTGCGGGTGGAGTTCTTCGGCGACGAGATTGATTCGCTGTACTACCTCAATCCAGTCACGGGCGACGTCATCGACCAAGTCCCGGAGCTGCGCATTTTCCCTGCTACGCACTACGTCGCCGGCCCGGAGCGCATGGAACGGGCCGTCGCGGACATCAAGGCCGAACTCGCCGAACGCCTGGCGGATCTGGAAAACCGGGGCAAGTTGCTGGAAGCACAGCGTCTGCGCATGCGCACGGAGTACGACCTCGAAATGATTGAACAGGTCGGCTTCTGCTCCGGCATTGAGAACTACTCGCGCCACATCGATGGTCGCGCGCCGGGCTCGGCCCCCGCGACGCTCATTGACTATTTCCCGGAGGACTTCCTCACCATCATCGATGAGTCGCACGTCACCGTGCCACAGATTGGCGGCATGTTCGAGGGCGACGCTTCCCGTAAGCGCAACCTCGTCGACTTCGGTTTCCGCCTCCCATCGGCGCTGGATAACCGCCCGCTGACGTTCGACGAATTCGATGCCCGCGTGGGCCAGGTCGTGTTCATGTCCGCAACGCCGGGTGACTATGAGCTCGAAAAGACCGGTGGAGAGTATGTGGAGCAGGTCATTCGTCCGACTGGGCTGGTGGACCCCAAGATCGTCGTTAAGCCTACTGAGGGGCAGATTGATGATCTGATCGGCGAGATCCGAAAGCGCACCGAGCGTGACGAGCGCGTTCTCGTGACCACCCTGACGAAGAAGATGGCGGAGGACCTGACCGACTACCTGCTCGAAAATGGTGTGCAGGTGCGGTACATGCACTCGGATGTGGATACGCTCAAGCGCGTTGAGCTGCTGCGACAGTTGCGGCTCGGCGAGTACGACGTGCTGGTCGGCATTAACCTGCTGCGCGAGGGCCTCGACCTGCCCGAGGTTTCGCTGGTGGCAATCCTCGACGCCGATAAGGAGGGGTTCCTGCGTTCGGAGCGCTCGTTGATTCAGACGATTGGTCGTGCCGCGCGAAACGTCTCCGGCGAGGTGCACATGTACGCCGACAAGATCACCGATTCCATGCGGTTCGCCATCGACGAGACGGAGCGCCGCCGCGAAAAGCAGATTGCGTACAACACCGAGCATGGCATCGATCCGCAGCCGCTGCGCAAGAAGATCGCGGACATTCTGGATCAGGTCTACGACAACGCTGACACCGATTACGAAGGCAAGACCGGTGCGGCCGCTGATGCGCTGCTCTCGCGTGCCGACGGCTCGGGCGCGGCCGATGGTGCCAGCGGTAAGCAGATGCCGAGGGCTGAGCTCGAGGCGCTTATCGCGGACCTGTCGGAGCAGATGGCCGCGGCTGCGCGAGAGTTGAAGTTCGAGCTCGCGGGGCGCTTGCGCGATGAGATTTTCGACCTCAAGAAGGAACTTAAGGGGATGATTGAGGCCGGTGTCGAGTAGTTTTTTGCTACTGTTGTGGGAAGTAAAACAGTGTATTCGCGAAAGTGGCTCTGGCCAGTGGGTTCGGGGCAACGACGGCGTTACGCACGATGAACTGTTTTAATGCAACTTCCACAGTGAGGGATAGTTTTCATGAGTGATTACAAGACCATTGTTGTCGGCACGGATGGTTCTAAGTCGTCGCTGCTCGCAGTAGAGCGCGCTGCCTCGATTGCTGCTGCTTTCGATGCCACCCTGGTTATCGGCTGCGCTTACTACGAGACTGCAGAGGATGCGTCCAAGACCCTGCGCCAGGATTCGGTTCAGGTCCTCGGTGATGATCCGGCTCAGAAGAACCTGGCTGCTGCTAAGGAGGCCGCAGAGGCCGTCGGCGCTACCAAGGTTGAGACCGAGGTTCGTTCCGGCTCCCCGGTTGAGGCTCTGATGTCTCTGGTCACTGACCGTCGCGCTGACCTGCTGGTGGTTGGTAACCGCGGCATTAACTCGCTGACTGGTCGTCTGCTGGGCTCTGTGCCGGCTGATGTTGCTCGTCAGTCGGACTGTGACGTCATGATCGTTCACACTGTGAGCTAACAAAACGGTGAGCTAATAATCTAGCTTTCGTTTAAACCGGCATCCCTGAGTTGAGGTGCCGGTTTTTCTATTGCCGGCCGGTGATAATCCCTTCTTCAACTACAAAAGGCCAACTAATTCCGTTTCTGGTTAAGACCTGGTTGCGAAGGGATTCAGGAAGAACTTCGGTGCGGCTGCCGTAGCCCATGAGGTACTCGTCAAAAGCGGGCAGTCGAAGCGTCAGTGAAAGCGCGGCTTCAAGCTCGGCCTCAGTTACGTTCTGCTGCCATGTCGGGATGAAGTACTCATTTTGTGCGAGTTCTTCGCCGGTGAATTCTGTGTCAGTTGGCGCGTGCGGAGAGGCAGAGGAATCGAGGGAGAAAGGAACTATTAAGTGGTCGATAAGCTTAAGGGCCTTTTTCGCTTGAGTTTTCGTCAGCCCCAGCCACCACGCGAAGTCAGCTACACAGATAGGTCCGCGGGAATTAACATAGCGCCAGGCAATGTCGGCCAGCGTGGATTCAGCTGAGTGTTCTGTGCTGGAGCCGTCTGTGGTATTTCCTGAGAGGCCGCCTTTGAAAGTTACGTCGGCAAGCAGGACGAAGGTATCTTCGGATCCTTTTCGTGGCCCTTGGACGACAGCACCTTCGCCGCCGAATGTGCGCAGTAGGTGAGGACCTCTTTGCTCCGTGGGGTCTATTCCATGATCTGCGAAAACCTCATAGGCTTCAGTCCGAGTAAGCGGGTCGGACAGACCACGTGAGTGCAATTCGGAATGAAATGCTGCCCGTGCGGTCTGCACATCATCTTGAGAAAGACCGAGTGTCGTACGACGTCTTGCTGCTGCCTTTTCGATGCGCGGATTCGTCAACCTCATAATTGCTCCCGCGTCTTGCGCTGAAACAAAGTGCAGGGTGCCTCGTTGCGACCAACAGCGAACGATGTCGTAAGAAGAAATGGCTGCTAAAACATCGTCGGTGGTGCTGCCACTGCGCAAGGCGATGGCATCAACACCGTTCGAATAATTCTGTCCTTGCAGAGCAACCATGCCATGCGTTGCTGATAATGCAGGCGACTTGAGGTTTGTATTCCAATCGCTGCGTGCTTGACTTGCAGCTAACCCCTGGGCAATGAGACGGCGTGCGCGAAGTTCAGCTAGCTGAGGTAGATAGTTTTGGGACATTATGTCTCACTCATTCTGTACGGCACTATCCTCGTCATTCTAACCACTGCAGCTCCGGCAAAACGCCTGACTGCTGAGGCGCCACAACAATTAGCCCCTGGGTCGCACGAGTCAGAGCAACATACAGGTCCTGTAGCCCCTGCGGAGACTGTGCCACAATCTGGTCGGGCGCAACGACGATGACCTCGTCGAATTCCAGGCCTTTTGAGGTCGTAATGTCGTAGACCGCGCAGTTGGTGAGCTTGCTGCCACCAGCTCCACCACCGAGGAACTCCCGCACCTCCGCGCGCGTGGCTTCGAGCAACTCGGCGGGCGCGATTACAGCGACCAGGCGGTCTGGCTGCGCAACCTGCTCCACATGCGCCAGAGCCTCCGTCACGGTGCGAGCCTGAACAGGCTTGCGGCCGGTCGCGCGGATCGACTGCGGCGCCTCCAGCTCCGGATCAATCTGAGCCAGGACGCTGGCGGCAACCTCCATCACCTCAGCTGGGGTGCGGTAGTTGACGGTCAGCTCGTGGAGATGCCACCTCGCGCCGATGATGGGTTCCAGCACATCGTCCCAGGTCGCGGCACCTGCGGGGGAGCCCGTCTGGGCCACGTCACCGACGAGAGTCATCCAGCCGTTGGGGCTGCGGCGGCGCAGCATTCGCCAGGCCATCGCGGAGAGTTCCTGAGCCTCGTCGACGATGACATGGCCGTAGGCCCACAGGCGATCCGCCGCCGCCCGCTCGGCGGTGGATCGCAGGTCGCGCTCACGGTGGCGTTCGGCCAGTGCCTCGGCATCGATGACGTCATACGCTGACAAAATCTCGGCCTCGAAGCCGTCGTCAAGATCCTGGGATGCAGAACTGGACAGGGTATCCAACGCGCCCTGCGCCTCCTCGACGCGGGCCTGCCAATCCTCTTCATCGGCCTCCGATTCACCAACCGGGCCGAGGAGTTCCGCCAGCTCGTCGAGAAGCGGGGCGTCGGAAGGCATCCAGTCGGTGCCTTCCGGCCGGTAGAGAGCCTCGCGCGTCAGCTCGTCGTAATCGCTGGCGGCGTAGTCGATGGCCTCGCGGGAACTCAGGAGTTCCGACAGCACCCGCTCGGGTGTGAGTGCGGGCCACAGCTCGTCGAGGATGTCGGCGACTGCTCCGGATTCGTCGATTTCGTCGCGCAGGTCGGCAACGTCGGTCACGGACAGCAGGTTCTCGCCGCCCAGCGGGTCGGCGCCGATGACCTCGGCCATCTGCGCGGCCAGGAGCTCCACCACGTGATCGCGGAAAATCGGCCGGGCCAGATTGTGGGGTTTCCGAGTCCGCCGCGCACGCGTGCGTGCAGCTTTCACCATGTCAGGTGTGATCGTCAGGGTGATGTTGTCGTTCCGGACTTCAAGAGGTTCCGCGGGGAGCTCCTGGTAGGCCCGCACGGCTTCGCGCAGGATAGTGAGCATCTCAATCGAGCCCTTAACTTCCTGCGCAACCAGGGGTTCGGGGTTGTGTCCGTCGATAAGCGCGTTGGAACCGCGCACGCCGGGGTAGAGATCGGCAATGGTGGTCAGTACCACGCCCGTTTCGCCGAGGCTCGGCAGCACGCGCGAGATGTAGTCGAGGAAGGTTGTGTTCGGGCCGATGATGAGGACACCGGTTTTCGCCAGTTGATCGCGGTAGGTATAGAGAAGCCATGCGACGCGATGCAGCGCCACTGCCGTCTTGCCTGTGCCGGGACCGCCCTGGACGACCAGGGTGCCGCGGGTGGAGTCGCGGATGATGAGGTCCTGCTCGCGCTGAATGGTCTCCACAATGCCGCGCATATGGCCGGTGCGCGCTTGATTCATGACCTCCCGCAGCACCGATTCGCCACCGACGCCCGCTTCAGCTTCGGTCTCGTGTGCGCTGTCGGCTTCCTCGCCGGAGAGCCATTCGTCGTCAATGCTGCGGACCTTCCGGCCGTGAGTGCGCAGGTGTCGACGCAGACTGACTCCCTCGGGATGCGCGGTCGTGGCCAGGTAAAACGGGCGCGCGCCGTCGGCACGCCAATCCATGATGACCGTGCGGTAGTCGTCGTCTTCATCGGACAGGCCGATTCGCCCGATGTATCGCTTATCGACGGTCGCCCCCGGCCCTTCCTCTGACAAAGGATTGTCGGGGTCTGTGTCATCGATATCGATTCGACCAAAGACCAGGCCAATCTCGGCTGAGCGGTAGCGGTCCAGATTAGCCTGTAGTCGGTGGTATTCCACCTCGCGTTCAACGCGGGCTTGCGGGTCTGGGTCGTCGATGAGCATGACCTGGCGCAGGTACTCTTGGTCGCGCTCGCGTGCCCGGTCGAGGAAGCTGAACGCACGGTCGACGTAGGCCTGTTCGGCAGCGAGGATGCTTTCTTCTTCTCGCTGTGGTGCTGAACTTGCCTGGTCCGGCAGACCTGCCTGGCCAGTGTGGCCAATGCGGCCTGTCTGGTCCTGCCCGGGCTCGGATGCGCGCGACGCCAACCTGGTCTCCTCAACGAATCGCAAAATTAGTGCTAACTGATGTGCTGAATGAATATAAAAATATGAAAACGCCCCCGCACGCGTAGTGGCGTGGGGAGCGTTTAAGTATACCGCCTTAACTGCGGCAGCAAACTTACTGCAGGCGCTTCTGCGCCTTCTTTGCGGACTTCTTGGCCTCCTTGGAAGCCTTGGCTGCGCGCTTGCGCAGTTCCTTGCGCTGCTTGCGGGTGTCCTTCTTGAGGTCCTTGCCCAGGTCCTCGGCGTAGTCGCGCGCGTCCTCAGCGAGCTCGGTGGCCTTGGCAATCCAGTCGTCCTTGTTGTCCTCGACGTAGCTCTTAGCGGTGTCGAAGGCGTCGGTGAGCTGCTCGCGCCAGCCGTCCTTGTTGTCCTCGACGTATTCACGAGCCTCATCGGTAGCCTCAGATGCGCGGTCGCGGAGCAGCCCGGCCTTTTCGCGGACGTTCTCGCCGGCGGAAGCGAAGGCTGCGCTGATTTCCTCAGTGCGCTGCTCGGTTTCAGACTTGGTCGGCAGGGCAGCCTGAACCTTCTTGTTCAGCTGCTTGCCAGCCTTCTCAGCGCGCCAAGCGACACCCGGCTTACCGTCGGTGTCAGCAGTAGCCAGGAAGAGGCCACCCAGCAGACCGATGTCGGTCAGGAAACCAGTGCGGCGAGCTGCCTTCTCCTTCGAATCCTGGGTCTCCCAGAATGCGTGGCGAGCCAGCATCGTCGGAACTTGTGCAGCGACCAGAGCGGTGGCGGACAGGCGTGGGGCCTTACCCAGAGCGTAGAGGGAACCCGCAGCAACCTTGGTGCCAGCGACGACCTGGACAACCAGCTTCTCGCTATTTGGCACGTACTTGTTGTACTGGTTCGGGGTTACGGAGCGGACGCGGGCAATCAGGTCGCGTGCGCCCTCTTCATGATCCTTCTGGTTCATCAGCGTGTCGACACCGTCGGCAACGAAAACCGAGGCCAGCATTGGTCGGGCAAACTTGCGAATCATCTAAATTCCATCTCCTTTGTCGTCCAGGTGAAACCGTGTTTTTGGCCATCTGGTCGCTGTAATTCACTATTAATCCTACGCAGCCTGGCCTATTTATGTCGCGGGAATGACCAGTTTTTCAGACGCTGCGACTGCATCCAGCGCTACCAACCACGCTCATCCAGCGCTACCAACCACGCTGGCGCCAGCTCTCGACCTCGGGGCTCTCGACACCAACTGTGGTGTCTTTGCCGTGGCCGGGGTGAATCACCGAGTCGGCGGGGTAGACGTGGAAGACGCGGCTCTCGACATCGTCGATAAGCTGCGTGAAATCCTCGGGCGAGTACGTTTTGCCGACACCGCCTGGGAAGATGCTGTCACCGACGAAGAGGTGGTGTGACGGGGTGTCGTCGGAAAGCGCGCCGGCTTCTTTGGCGGACAGGTCGAGGCAGAGACCGCCTTTGGTGTGTCCGCGCAGGATGAACGTGGGCAGCGTGATGTCCTCGCCGAACGTGATGGTCTCGCCGCCGTCGAGCTGCTGGTCGGCGGGCTCGGGAATGTCGGCAGCGTCGAGGCTGGACGTGATGTGGCGGGCCGGGAATGACTGCAGGAGCTCGCCGAGCGCCTGAACGTGATCGCCGTGGGAGTGCGTGGTGACAATCGTGCGGACCTGCGCGCCGACGTGCTCAACCAGGCGGATTAGGTGGTCGGCGTCGGTGGCGGCGTCGATAAGTAGGGAATTGTCGGGCTCGCGAGAGTCGACCAAAAGGTAGACGTTGTTGTCCATCGGTCCGACGGAGGTCTTATAAGTCGTGACATTGCCGTAGTCAATGCGCTCAACGCCGCGCGTGCTCGGCGAATTGGAGTAGGGGCTGATTGTAATGTCGTCGTTCATGCGCCCCAGGGTAATGAGGTGTCTGTCGGCGCGCTAGGAACGCAACGTAACCGCGAATCTCTGAACACATGTGCGAAAAATTGGTTATGGACTGTAGACTAGTCGGCAGTGAATCGTCGACGAATTGAGGTTTCCCACTGTGGCTGAACGTCTAGTGGTCAGAGGCGCCCGCGAGCATAACCTGCAGGGTGTTGACATCGATTTGCCCAGAGACAAGATGGTGGTTTTCACCGGTCTGTCGGGGTCGGGTAAATCGTCACTGGCATTTGACACAATTTTCGCCGAGGGCCAGCGCCGTTACGTGGAGTCGCTGAGCTCCTATGCGCGCATGTTCCTGGGGCAGATGGAAAAGCCCGATGTAGAGATGATTGAGGGGCTCTCGCCGGCGGTGTCGATCGACCAGAAGTCGACGAACCGCAACCCGCGCTCGACCGTCGGAACCATCACTGAAGTGTATGACTACCTGCGTCTGCTCTACGCGCGCACCGGTACTCCGCACTGTCCGACCTGTGGGGAAGTAATCTCCTCACAGACTCCACAGCAGATCGTCGATCAGGTCATGGAAATGCCGGAGGGCACCAAATTCCAGGTCCTCGCACCCGTCGTGCGCACGCGCAAGGGTGAATTCGTCGACCTGTTTGAACGCCTCGCATCCGAGGGCTACGCGCGTGTCATCGTCGATGGTGAACTGCACCGTCTGACGGATCCGCCGAAGCTGAAGAAGCAGGTCAAGCACGACATTGACGTGGTCATTGACCGTCTCCAGGTGAAGGAGTCGCAGCAGCGCAGGCTCACCGATTCCGTCGAAACGGCGCTTCTGCTTGCCGACGGCGTCGTGGTCATCGACGCCGTCGGGCTAGAGGCGGACGACCCGCGTCGAACCCAGCGGTTCTCGGAGAAGATGGCCTGCCCGAATGGGCACCGTATTGCTATCGATGAGTTGGAGCCACGGTCGTTTTCCTTTAACTCGCCGTATGGTGCGTGCCCGGAGTGTGACGGTATCGGTACCAAGCTGGAGGTGGACACGGACCTGGTGATTCCAGATCCGTCGCTGCCGACGATTGAGGCGATTGCGCCGTGGCGGCAGACGCTGAACAAGAAGTACTTTGAAAAACTGGTCGAGGGCCTCGCCACCGAGATGAGCTTCGACCCGACCACGCCTTTTGAGGAACTTACAGCGCCGCAGCGCAAGGCCCTGCTGCATGGTTCCAGCCATAAGGTCACGGTGCGTTACCGCAATCGGTATGGCCGCACTCGCCAGTACACCGCACCTTTCGAAGGCGTGATGCCGTACCTACACCGCAAGCTGTCACAGGCGGAGAGCGACTCTCAGAAGGAGCGTTTCCAGGGGTACATGCGTGAGGTGCCGTGCCCGGCATGTAGCGGTACTCGTTTGCGTCCGGAGATTCTTTCGGTGACGTTGGATTCGGCGGAGTTCGGGCAGAAGAATATTGCCGAGCTGACAGAGCTATCGGTTCACGATGGCTCGGCATTCCTGAATTCGCTGACTCTGGGCAAGCGCGAGGAAATGATTGCCGGGCGTGTTCTGCGTGAGGTGCAGGCTCGTCTGAAGTTCCTGCTTGACGTTGGCCTGGATTATCTGTCCCTGTCTCGTTCGGCAGGCACGCTGTCCGGTGGTGAAGCGCAGCGAATTCGTCTGGCCACTCAGATCGGCTCGGGGCTCGCAGGCGTGCTCTACGTCTTGGATGAGCCCTCGATTGGTCTTCACCAGCGTGATAACAACCGTCTAATCAAGACTCTGAAAAACCTGCGCGACCTGGGCAATACCTTGATTGTGGTCGAGCATGATGAGGACACGATTCGCGAGGCTGATTGGCTGGTCGACATTGGGCCAAAGGCCGGTGAATACGGTGGACAAATCGTTTACCAGGGTGAACCGTCTGGCATCGTTGACTGCGAGGAATCACTGACAGGTGCGTATCTCTCGGGTCGTCGGGTGTTGGCGGTGCCGGAGAACCGTCGTGCGATCGATAAGTCGCGCATGGTGACGGTCAAGGGCGCTCGCGAAAACAACCTGAAGAAGATCGACGTGAAGTTCCCCCTCGGCGTGTTGACCTGCGTTACGGGTGTTTCCGGGTCCGGCAAGTCCACCTTGGTCAACGAAATCCTGGCCAAGGTGATGAGCAACGAGCTCAACGGTGCTCGTCAGGTGCCGGGTCGACACAGCCGCGTGGAGGGGTTGGATCAGCTGGACAAGCTGGTGCAAGTTGATCAGTCGCCGATTGGTCGCACCCCGCGTTCCAACCCAGCGACGTACACCGGTGTGTTCGACAAGATCCGCAATCTCTTCGCCGAGACACAAGAGGCCAAGGTTCGTGGCTATAAGCCCGGTCGATTCAGCTTCAACGTCAAGGGCGGCCGCTGTGAGGCGTGTAAGGGCGACGGCACCATCAAGATTGAGATGAACTTCCTGCCGGACGTCTATGTGCCTTGCGAGGTTTGCCACGGCGCGCGCTACAACCGCGAAACGCTGGAGGTTCGTTACAAGGGCAAGACCATCGCTGAGGTTCTGGACATGCCCATCTCCGAGGCAGCGGAGTTCTTCGAGCCGATTCAGTCGATTGCGCGTTATCTCAATACGCTTGTCGACGTCGGCCTGGGCTATGTCCGTCTCGGGCAGGCGGCAACCACGCTCTCGGGTGGTGAGGCTCAGCGCGTGAAGTTGGCCAGTGAGCTGCAGAAGCGCTCCAATGGCCGGACGGTCTACATCTTGGATGAGCCGACCACGGGGCTGCATTTTGAGGACATCCGCAAGCTCATGTTGGTGTTGCAGGGCCTGGTGGACAAGGGCAACACCGTCATTGTCATTGAGCACAATTTGGATGTCATCAAGTCTGCGGATTGGATCATCGACATGGGGCCGGAAGGCGGCTCCGGCGGTGGCACCGTGGTTGTAGAGGGCACGCCGGAGGATGTCGCGAACTGTTCCGGCTCCCACACCGGGCAGTACCTGAAGCCGCTGCTTAAGTAGCTTAGGTAGTCGGCTCGTTTCCGTCGGAAATTCCAGGACCGCCGGTGCGGGTGAAGCCTTCCAGTCTGTCAGCAGCGGGGTTGGCATTGGCAGCGTCGGCAGCGTCGGCAGCGTCAGAATCGCTAGCGGTGGCGTCACGGTCCGGTGCCGCCGGCTCCTCGGCACTCTTCTGCTTCGCCCCGGAGACCGCCATGGCCAGCAGAATCAGACCACAGCCGAGGAACGCCAAGGCGCGGATAACGCCATCGAGCGTTGCCATGTCGTAGAAGATCAGCTTGACGATAGACAGCGCCGCAATCGTCAAACCCGCTGCCAGTCGCGCCGGAATGTGGTGGAACCTCTTCGATAGCACCAGCATGCCGGCAATCGTGGCCCAGAAAATACTCAGCAACATGTGTGCGGCGTTGAAGCTCACGCCAATAGTCGTGAGCAGCACGATAAATGGCATACCCAGTGCAGCCAGGCCAATCAGTGCAAAAGCTGGCGGTAGCTGCGACCTCGCTGCCGTCACGGCCAGGCCGACGTCGGCGCACAGCAGGAACAACAGCGAAAGCATTTCTGCCCACGTTGCCGAGTAATCAGCTGCAGCACCGGCATTCAACGCTGCGGGCAGGATGTAGAGGTGTACTACCGTTGCGCCGAGCAGCCAGGTCAGTGCCGCAATCTTTGTATATGGTGCCACGGCATCCCGGGTTGGTTCAGGAGCCTGTAGTCGTGCGCCAATCGCGCCGTGCTTCGGTGCTGTGGCCAGCGCCCAGACAAAGAGCGCGGCACCGATGGAGATTGGGATGAGACCCCAAGTGTGGGGTCCAGTATCGGCTCCTGAGCTCCTTTCCGGGCCCGCCACCGCGAGCGCTAGCCAGGGCAGAATTGCCGTGGCCAAGGCCAATGGGGCGAGATAGCGGAAGATGGCACGGTTCCAAAGGAATACTGCAGCAATTGCGATGAACAGCACGAATCCGCCGTAGAACAGCAACCAGAGGCTGGAGGTGGACTGTGTGGCGTTGACCGTTGGGACTGCAGCTACAACCGGAGTCGAGAAGGCAACTACTGACGTGATGGTGACCAGATCGTCTTCCCAGGTGCTGGTTTCCGAAGGCTCGTCGTCAAGCTCGGGAGTGAGTTGGCGAGCCATCGCCAGCGGGCCGAACTGGGCAAACGCGAAAAGGGCAATGGTGAGTGCGGCGATTGCGGGCATCACCAGTGCATTGTTGGTCGTGATTACGCCGATGAGAACGTTTGCGCCGAGCAGGAATGCGACTACGTACTTCCGGAAGGGGACGTTCAGGAGGCAGACGATAGCGGCGATGACCATCAGTTGAAGGGTGATTTGCGCGAGCGAGGAGCTCAGCGGGCGGGCGTGGAAGTTGAGGCCGATCGTCGCCCACAGCATTAATCCGGTGTTGATTGTGATTGTCCACGCCGCGGTTGCACTCGACTTCGTCCACCGCGCGCCGTATAGACCGACTACGGCGAAAGGCAGCATGATGACCAGCGTCGCCGCCACCGGAATCCAGTCGAGGAGGTAGGACATCGACATCGTTGTCAGGTGCGCAGCGGCTAGTGATGTCGCAATCAACGCCGTCACGCCAGCAGGCGGTGCTTGACGACGGTGCGCTCGCACAGCTGCGACCGCGAGCACGGCGGCCAACAAGTAAGCCAGGACCACACGACCGGCCGGTCCGATCAGGCCGGATTGGATTGCGACCGCGACGAAAAATGCGATACCGGCAGCGGTGATGAGACCACCGAAGATGGCGATGATTCTGATGATTGCCTTCTCGTTGCGCCACCAGGGCTCGCGAGGTTCACGCGGTGCCTCTGGCAGCTTCGGTGGCGGGGTGGAGTCTGTGGGAGAAGACTGTGGCGAGGGAGAAGACTGTGGCGACTTCGAATCCCGCCGCCATTGGTGGGCAGAGGGGAAGCCAAACATCGGCTGCGCAGCTGCGTCGCTCTGTGGCAGGGGAGCTGGTTGATTCCGCCAGTCCGCTTGTGTTGGCGGTGGTGGCACCTGTATCTGCTGAGACTGCTGGGGATACTGCGGTGTGGCGAGCGTCTGCTCAGCCTGCGGTTCCCAACGGGGAGGAGGTGCCTGCTCTAGTGGCGGACTGGGCGCTGGCGGCGGTTGCGGATTGTGTTGATGTGCCCCTTGAGGTGCAGCATGGGGCGGCGCTTGAGGTACCGGCGCAGATTCCGCTCCCGTAGTGTGAGGCGCGTGCGGTCCAGTCGGCGCTTGCCCGCTTGCCTGAGAAAGGCGCACCTGCCAAGTACGGGTGAGCTGAGCCAGCCGAAGCGAGCTGGCCTCCAAATCTGCCAGAGCATGGGAAAGCTCTGAGACGGAGTCGCCGGTCAGGACAAAATCGCCGGTCGGTGGCTTGTCGTATCGGGCGGAATGCTGATTAGGATCGGTGTTCTCGGCTTTAGGGCCAAAGCCGTTGGAGCCAGTATTCATGGTGACGACTTTAATCGTGTTTGGCCTAAAAACTATGGAGAGAATCTACCAATCTGATTACAATTCGGATTGCACTTTTTTGACGCTTGGTATCGCGTCGGGTGCCGATGGTGAATAACCCGGAGTGAGAGCCGGTTTTGGTATGCGAGAACAGCTGTGTTAACATCTCGTCTACGACCGCCAGAATGCGATGCTTGCTGCCTTCGGGGAGCATTTAGTTGCATTCGGCAGCGAAGAGGATTTAAGTCCCACCCTAGGTGCGCCAAAGAATTACGGTAGCGCCGGGGTCCACCCTAATCGGTGATGTCACATCGCACGATTGGAAGGCGTCCTTATACAGTGTGTAGTAATCCGCTGTAGACGCGTGGCTTTTCTTCCTTTCCCGCTTGCTATCGCGGTTTGAAACGAAGATTGTTCAGGTTCAACCTAGGAGGCCACATCAGCGCTGAAGCTCGTATTAACGAGGATATTCGAGTACCGGAAGTCCGCCTTGTAGGACCGAATGGTGAGCAGGTGGGCGTTGTCCGCACCGGTGACGCACTCAAGCTCGCTTACGAAGCAGACCTTGACCTGGTTGAGGTTGCTCCGCGAGCAAAGCCGCCGGTCGCCAAGATTATGGACTACGGCAAGTTCAAGTACGAACAAGCCCAGAAGGCACGCGAGGCTCGAAAGAACCAGCAGCAGACTGTGGTCAAGGAGCAGAAGTTCCGTCCGAAGATTGATGACCACGACTACGAAACCAAGAAGAACAACGTTGTTCGTTTCTTGGAGAAGGGTTCGAAGGTCAAGGTCACGATTATGTTCCGTGGCCGTGAACAGTCTCGTCCAGAACTGGGATTCCGCCTGTTGGAGCGTCTGGCCGCCGATGTCGAAGAGTACGGCACCGTCGAGTCTCGCCCGAAGCAGGACGGTCGCAACATGACTATGGTCCTGGGGCCGGTTCGGAATAAGGGTAAGAAGTAACCGACCTGACCAGAAATGGTTGTAAACGAGATTTTTGCGCCACGAGCGTCAAAGATCGGTAGGGGAGAGTTTTAACATGAAGCAGAAGACCCACAAGGGCACCGCAAAGCGCATCAAGGTTACCGGTTCCGGCAAGCTGCGCCGCGAGCAGGCTAATCGCCGCCACCTCCTGGAGGGCAAGCCGTCCACTCGTACCCGTCGCCTGAAGGGCACCACGGACGTTGCTAAGTCGGACGTCAAGCGCGTCAAGCGTCTGCTGGGCAAGGCTTAGTTTTTCAAGCCTCGTCCCAGGGCAATCGCCCTCTTAATTTCACTAGTTCTTAAAGACAACGAAAAGGAAGTATCACCGTGGCACGTGTGAAGCGGTCTGTTAACGCTAAGAAGAAGCGTCGCGAAGTTCTCGATTCCGCAAAGGGCTACCGTGGTCAGCGCTCCCGCCTGTACCGCAAGGCCAAGGAGCAGATGCTCCACTCCAAGACCTACGAGTTCCGCGATCGCCGCCACCGTAAGGGTCAGTTCCGTCGTCTGTGGATTCAGCGCATCAACGCTGCTGCCCGCGCTAACGACATCACCTACAACCGCTTCGTCCAGGGCCTAAACCTGGCTGGCGTTGAGGTTGACCGTAAGAACCTGGCTGAGATGGCTGTCAACGACCCGCAGGCATTCGCTGCTCTGGTCAAGGTCGCTAAGGACGCTCTGCCGGAGGACGTCAACACTCCTGCTGCTAAGTAAAGCAGCTACGAGGTAACTCGTACGTAGCGTCGGCAAGCGCCTGCTTACTGGCAGTGTGCCTGCCAACATCTTTGAAAAACCACCGTCGATTGGGTTAACGAATAACCTCGGCGGTGGTTTTTCGTATCCGCACTGGCTTGCTGGCGGTTATGAATCCCGAGCCGCATCACTAGGATTAATCACTATGAACTCTGCGCTGTACTTCAACGACGAGCCGTTTACTCCTCGCACTCCGCGAGTCTCGGCGGCTATTCAGCTCCACCGTGCGGCCAAGCGGAAGAAGGCCGGTCGCTTCCTCATTGAGGGCTTCAATTCCGTCGATGCAGCTATCCGCGCAGAGGCTGTCGTGGAAATCTTCGTCACCGCTGCCGCCGCCGAGCAGTTCCGAGAGCTGCTGACGGGGTATCTCGAATCTGGGACGCAGCGTAAGTCTGTTTCGCTTATCGACGACTCCGCCGCCCGCTCTTTGAGCGAAACTGTCACCACCACCGGACTCTTCGCCGTCTGCGACACCAATGCGGTGTCCACTTCGTTGGAAGAGGCCATTGAGGTTGGAAAGCAGTCCGGCTGTTTGGTGATTCCGGTGGAGTGCAATGACCCGGGTAATGTCGGCACGATTGTGCGTATGACTGATGCTCTCGGAGCTGGTGCGGTTATCCTTGCTGGCGATTCGGTCGATCCTTTGAACTCTAAGGCTGTGCGTTCCTCGGCAGGTTCTGTTTTTCATACCCCTGTCGCACGCGAGCGCGATATTGATGTCGTTATGGAGAAAGTCAGGGAAGCGGGCTTTACCACCCTCGCCACGGCGATGGATGGCGCTCTCACTCTCGGCGTTGATGCGCTTCCCGACGGTCCCGTCGCCTGGCTTTTCGGCAACGAAGCACATGGCCTGTCGGAGGAGATTACGGCCTCGGCGGGGGCAAGTGTGTCCATCCCTATTAAGGGCGAGGCGGAGTCGTTGAACCTCGCCACCGCAGCGGCCATGTGCCTGTGGGAGACGGTCCGGGGTAAGTAGGAAACCTCGATGGTGAGGTGCGTGCACGTGTGCAGTTATCCTCGACTATGATTGTTCCATCACAAGAACTGATAGTCCTATATAGAAGTGGTTGACACGTGAGCGATTCGCCAAATCCTATCGATCTTTCCGAGGACGCCCTCCAGGCGGCTGCGCAGAAGGCCACGGATGCCTTTGATGCTGCCGGCAATCTGGATGAGCTTTCTGCCGCCCGCCGTGAGCACTTGGGGGATGAAGGGTACATTCCACAGGCTCGCCGCGCGCTGGGCTCCATTCCGAAGGCTGAGCGCAAGGATGCTGGTCGTCGCGTAAATGTTGTTCGCGGAGCCGTCGAAAAGCACTATGCTGAGCGACTTGCGGTGCTGGAGGAAGAGGAAAACGCGCGTCGTCTGGTCGCGGAGCGTATCGACGTGTCGGTGGACACCACGCGGGGCCAGCGCGGCGGCATGCACCCAATTACCATTCTGTCCGAGCAGATCGGTGACATCTTTGTGGGCATGGGCTGGGAAGTCGCCGAGGGCCCAGAGGTCGAAGCCGAGTACTTCAACTTTGACGCACTGAACTTCCTGCCGGATCACCCGGCTCGTACTCTGCAGGATACTTTTCACATTGCGCCGGAAGGATCCAAGCAGGTGCTGCGTACGCACACCTCGCCGGTTCAGGTTCGTACTCTGCAGTCGCGTGACCTGCCGATTTACGTTATCTGCCCGGGCCGTACCTTCCGTACCGATGAGCTCGACGCCACCCACACGCCAGTCTTCCACCAGGTGGAGGGACTGGCCGTGGACAAGGGGCTGACCATGGGGCACCTGCGCGGCACGCTGGATCACATGGCAAAGGCGCTGTTCGGTCCGGAGACCAAGACCCGCATGCGCACTAACTACTTCCCGTTCACGGAGCCGTCCGCTGAGGTCGACGTCTGGTTCCCGAACAAGAAGGGCGGTGCCGGCTGGATCGAGTGGGGCGGCTGCGGCATGGTCAACCCGAACGTGCTGCGGGCCTCTGGCATTGACCCGGAGGTGTACTCGGGCTTCGCGTTCGGCATGGGCCTGGAGCGCACCCTGCAGTTCCGCAATGGCCTGACCGACATGCGCGACATGGTCGAAGGCGACGTCCGTTTCACGCAGCCGTTCGGTATCCGCGGCTAATTCACTGACCTACAGATTAGGAGTTTTACTTACATGTTCATTCCACAGTCGTGGGTCACTGAAATCGTTCGCGGCCCAGAGAACACCATCAACCCGGACTGGTCCGTCACCCCGGACGAGCTGGATGAGGGCTTTGTCCGCGTTGGTTTTGAAACCGAGGGGCACGAGCCGCTGGAGAAGGTCGAGGGGCCGCTGGTTTTCGGCCGCGTCGACCACATTGAGGAGCTCGAGGGCTTCAAGAAGCCAATTCGCTTCTGTCAGGTCAATGTCGGTGATGCCAATGGCACCGGCGAGCTGCAGGAGATTATCTGTGGTGCCCGCAACTTCGAAGAGGGCTCCATTGTTATCGTCGCGCTGCCGGGCTGCGTGCTGCCGGGTGGGTTCGAGATTTCCGCACGGAAGACTTACGGCAAGGTTTCCAACGGCATGCTCTGCTCCGAAGCTGAGCTGGGTATGACCGATTCCTCCGCCGGTATTCTGACGCTGCCGTCGGCCCCAGCTGAGCTGGGTTCGTGCGCCAAGGAATTCATCGGTCTCGATGACGAGAAGTTCGAGGTCAACATCACCCCGGACCGCGGTTACGCGCTGTCGGCCCGCGGTCTGGGCCGCGAGATCTGCTCCGCCTTCAACCTCGACTTCGCCGATCCAGCCAAGGTCAACGAGCTGCCGGTCGAAGGTGAGGTCCTGAACGTCACTATCGACGAGGACACCGACACCCGCCGCTTTGGTCTGCGCCGAGTCACCGGCATCGACCCGAACGCCGAGACCCCGTGGTGGATGCGTCGCCGCCTGCTGCTGGCTGGTCAGCGTCCGGTCAACGTGGCCACGGACGTCACCAACTATGTGATGCTACTGCTCGGTCAGCCGATGCACGCTTTCGACGGTTCCAAGATCGCTGGTGGCCTGCACATCCGCAACGCTAAGGCCGGCGAGACTCTGACCACCCTCGACCACGTGGACCGCAAGCTCGACCCGGCAGACGTTGTCATCTGCGACGACAATGGTATTCAGTCGCTGGCCGGCATCATGGGTGGTCTCACCTCCGAGATCGCCGACGACACCACCGATGTGGTCTTCGAGGCCGCCAACTGGTCGCCGCTGCATGTCTTCCGCAGTGGTCGCCGCCACAAGCTGAGCTCCGAGGCTTCACGACGTTTCGAGCGCGGCGTGGACACCGCTCTGGTCGAGCCGGCTCTGAATCTGGCCTGCCAGCTGCTCGCTGACATCGCCGGCGGCACTATCGACACTGGTCGCACCCTGCTCGGTGAGGTTGCCACCATGCCGACTATTGACTTTGCCGTCAACCGCGCCAGCGAAGTTGCGGGCGTTGATTACCCGCGTGAGACCGTCATTGGACGCCTGCGCGAGGTCGGCTGCGAGGTCGTCGACAACGGTGACCGCCTGGCTGTCACTCCGCCGACCTGGCGCTCCGACCTGACCATGTCCGCTGACCTGGTTGAGGAAATCCTGCGACTGGAGGGCCTGGAAGACATTCCGGTTATCCTCCCAATCGCCCCGGCCGGTCGCGGTCTGACCGAGCGTCAGCTGCGTCGTCGCTTCGTCGGCCACGCGCTGGCTCACAATGGCTACCTGGAGATTCTGCCGACACCGTTCATTGCCAACGATGTCTTCGACGTCTGGGGCCTGGACGCTGATGACCCGCGTCGTAACACCGTCAAGGTCATCAACCCGTTGGAGTCCGACCACGCTCAGCTGGGCACGACTCTGCTGCCGTCCATGCTTGAATCGCTGAAGCGCAATGTTGCTCGCGGCCAGGTCGACCTGTCGCTCTACGGTGTGGAACAGGTATCCATCGAGCGCGGTAACGGTGTCTCGCCGATGCCATCTACCGCGGGTCTGCCGAGCGAGGCCGAGCGCGCCGAGCTGCTGAAGTCGCTGCCGGAGCAGCCGCTGCACGTCGCCACTGTCGCCTGCGGTCGTATCCGCCTGGATAGCCCGTGGGGTGACGAGGCCGCGTACACCGTCGCCGACGCCATCGAAGCCGCGCGCATTGTTGCCCGCGCTGCCAACGTCGAGCTGGAGATCCGTAACGCTGAGGTGCTGCCGTGGCACCCGGGCCGCTGCGCTGAGCTGCTTGTCGACGGCGAGGTCGTCGGCCACGCCGGTGAGCTGCACCCGAAGGTGTGCAAGGACGCTGGTCTGCCGGAGCGCACCTGCGCGATGGAGATTAATCTCGATGCACTGCCAGTGACGGAGCACCTGCCGGCGCCGGTACTCAGCCCGTTCCCGGCTGTCCACCAGGACGTCGCGCTTGTTGTCAGCGATGAGGTCTCCGCCGCAGAGGTGGAGAAGACTCTGGTGGAAGGTGCCGGTGAGCTCCTCGAATCCATTCGTATCTTCGATGTTTACCGTTCCGAGCAGATGGGCGAAGGCGTTCGCTCACTGGCGTACTCCCTGCGTTTCCGCGCACCGGACCGTACGCTGAAGGAAGAGGAAGCTTCCGCGGCTCGCGAGGCGGCCATTGAGCTGGCCACTACCCGTCACGGCGCTCAGCTGCGTGGCTAAAAGGGGAGACCACAGGGAGAGATACCCATGATTGGCATCTTGCGGCACCGCGGCAACAGGCTGAATAGCGCAGAGGCACGAGAGCAGCGCGTTGGAGCGCGCGCGGTGAGCAGCGCGAAGCCTCCGGCGACTGTGGCTGCAGCTGCTGTCACGGCAGGTCTGTTGCTCACCGGCGCGCCGAGTGCGGCTGCGCTGGTTGGCGGGGAGGCTGCTGCGCCTAGTGTGGCGGCGGACTCCGTGGTGTCAATCATGGTCCAGACCAGTCCCCATACCGGAAACTTTTGCACGGGAACTGCAATCGCCCCGCAGTGGGTAATGACCGCCGCCCACTGCGTGCGTGATGTCCCGCAGCAGGCTGGGGAAGTAGAGGTCGGTTTCGGTCAGGATTCCCACCGTGTTCCTATCGATAGCTGGGAAATTGCACATACCGGTGACGTAGCGCTTGTTCACCTTGCGGGCGACGCAGCTCTTCCGGGGTATCCCGCAATGGAACGTCGTCAAGCGTTTTCGGAGCAAGAAACGACAGGCACGGTCTATGGGCGATCGCTGCTCGGCGATGTTGCGGATGGCTCGCTGCCGTCGGCGACCGTCACCGCTTCGATGTGTCCGGTGAAGTATCAACAGTGCGTGCGGGAAGACTCGGTGTTGGCGCGCATGGAGCGACCCGCGGCGTTGCAGGTAGGCGATTCGGGCGGACCGCTCTTTATCGACGGCCAGCTAGCGGCGGTGTTCTCGGGCGCGGTGGCTTTTGATGGCAGCGTGGCACCGGAGGAGTCGGGTTACTATCTCTACACCACGACGTCATCGGTGGCGCAGTGGGCAGATGGCGTGATGAGGCAGGAGCCAAGCGTCGTAGTTGAATAGTCCGGCGTTGAGTAATCCGGCGTGCTGATTGAATGACCGGCTCGGCGAACGAGATGTATGTACCGACGACGGAGTTATATTCATAATTCACTCACGTCACATAGGTATAATTCCAGCACTTTGACAACGAATTCTATGAATATCTTGCAACGCAGTGAATAAAAGTGTTGAATGTTTGGCATGAGTATTTCCGTTGCCATTGCTGGTGCGACCGGTTACGCAGGAGGAGAGATCCTCCGCCTCCTGTTGTCGCACCCGGCGTATCTTTCCGGCGAACTGACCATCGGCGCACTAACGGGAGCATCCAACGCGGGTGCCCGTGTGGGCGACATTATGCCTCATGTGGCACCTTTGGCTGACCGTCGTATTGAGCCGACTAATGGTGACACACTTGCCGGGCATGACGTGGTGTTCCTCGGCCTGCCCCACGGTCATTCGGCTGCGATTGCAGAGCAGTTGGGCGATGACACGGTGATTATTGACTGCGGCGCGGATTTCCGCCTGCAGGATGCCGATGAGTGGGAGCACTACTACGGCTCGGAGCACGCCGGTACCTGGACTTACGGTATTCCGGAGCTGCCGGGCAACAGGGAAGTAGTGGCTGCTTCCAAGCGTATTGCTGTGCCGGGTTGTTTCCCCACTGGCGGTACCATTACGGCACTGCCGGCAGTTGCAAAGGGTCTGGTCAAGCCGGATCTGTCCGTTGTTTCCGTCACCGGTACCTCCGGTGCGGGCAAGAAGGCAGCTGTGTCCCTGCTCGGGTCCGAGGTTATGGGCAATCTCCGTGCCTACAACACTGCGGGCAAGCACCGCCACACCGCAGAATTCCTACAAAACCTCAAGCCGTACGCAGAGGATCTCACCGTCAGCTTCACGCCGGTGCTCGCCCCAACGTCACGCGGCATTCTCACCACCATTACCGCCCCGCTTGTCGACGGGGTGACGGAGGCAGCCGCACGGGAGGCCTACCTCGAGTTCTACAAGGATGAGCCGTTTGTGCAGGTGTTGGCCGAAGGGCTGCAGCCGCAGACGCAGTCGGTAATTGGCTCTAACTTGGTTCAGATTCAGGTTGAGGTAGATGAACGCGCCAAGCGTCTGGTGCTGACCTCGGCGATCGACAATCTGACAAAGGGCACCGGTGGTGCCGCAGTTCAGTGCATGAATTTGGTTACTGGACAGAATGAAACTGCAGGACTTCCATTGGTAGGAGTTGCCCCATGATGAAGGAAGAAAAAGAAGGTCTCGTCAACGTCGCTGGTGACGAAGGCGGCGTATGTGCACCTCAGGGGTTCGTGGCCAGTGGTGTCATTGCAGGCATCAAGGTCAGCGGAAACCCGGACATGGCGCTCATCGTAAACCAGGGGCCGGAGAAGACTGCCGCGGCTGTCTTTACTACCAACCGTGTCCAGGCTGCGCCGGTGACGGTATCCAAGAAGCACATCGCTGACGGCAAGCTGTCCGCTGTGGTGCTGAACTCGGGCAACGCCAATGCCTGCAATGGTCAGCCGGGTATTGCCGACGCCCTCGAAGTCTGCCAGAAGGTCGCAGATGAGCTCGGCGTCGATGTTACCGAGATTGGTACCTGCTCCACCGGCTTGATTGGTGACCGGCTTCCGATGGACATTGTTCTGGCAGGTGTGCCGAAGCTTTGTGAGAATCTGGGCAGCGATGCCGCCGCAGGTACGGCTGCAGCAGAAGCCATCTTGACCACTGACTTGGTGGCAAAGCAGGCCGTTGCGCATGGTGACGGATTCACTGTCGGTGCCATGGGCAAGGGTGTTGGCATGATTAGCCCGTCGATGGCCACGATGCTCGGTGTGATTACGACGGATGCGTCGGTAAGCGCAGAAATGGCGCACGAGGCTATTGTCAAAGCTAGCGAGGTTACGTTTAACCGCCTAGATATTGATGGCTCCACATCCACCAATGACACCGTCATCATTTTGGCCAACGGTGCCTCTGGTGTGAAGCCCTCGCAGGAGGAGCTCGACCAGGCAGTGCTCAGTGTGTGTGATTCCATCGCACGCCAGATGCAGTCGGACGCCGAAGGCGTGACCAAGCGTGTGTCCGTGACCGTGCGTGGCACCGGTGGCGCGGAAGATGCCCTGGTAGCTGCTCGAATTATCGGCCGCGACAACCTCTTCAAGTGTGCGATGTTCGGTTCGGACCCGAACTGGGGTCGTGTGCTGGCGGCTGTCGGCACTGCGCCGGTGGATATGGATCCGGAGCACATCACGGTTTCCTTCAATGGTCACGTAGTCTGTCGCGATACCGGTGGCACGCCAGATGCACGTGAAGTGGATCTCTCCGGCAAGGACATTGCCGTTGAGGTTGACCTCGGTACTGGTAATCCGGAAGAGGCCACGATTCGTACGACTGACCTTTCCCACGACTACGTTCACATCAACTCGGCTTATTCGTCGTAAAGGTTTTGAGGAGACTCTGCAATGGTTCACCAGTTGACCGAAGGGCTGTCCTTCGAGCAGCGGGCACATGTGCTGGCGGAAGCACTGCCGTGGCTGCAGCACCACCGCGACAAGATTGTGGTGGTCAAGTACGGCGGTAACGCGATGACCGACCTGAAACTGAAGAAAGCCTTCGCGCAGGACATGGTTTTCCTGCGCACCGTGGGTGTCAAGCCGGTGGTTGTCCACGGTGGCGGCCCCCAAATTTCGTCGATGCTCAAGCGCCTGGGGCTGGAAGGAGAGTTCCGAGGCGGTTTCCGCGTCACGACTCCGGAGGTCATGGAAATTGTCCGCATGGTGCTCTTCGGGCAGGTCGGCCGCGAACTGGTGAACCTCATCAACGCCTACGGCCCCTATGCAGTGGGTACCTCTGGTGAGGACGGTGGCCTGTTCACCGGTACTCGACGCACGGTAAATGTCGGTGGCAAGGAGACAGATATCGGGCTGGTTGGCAATATCACCGAGGTGCACTCGGAAACGCTGTTGGACCTGATTGATGCAGGACGTATCCCGGTGGTCTCCACGATTGCGCCGTCCGCTGACGGCAAAGAGGTTTACAACATCAACGCCGACACGGCAGCAGGTGCACTGGCATCGGCAATTAACGCGAACCGTTTGGTGATTCTGACTAATGTCGAGGGTCTCTACACGGATTGGCCGAACCGCGATTCGCTGGTGTCAAGGATTTCCACTTCTCATCTGCGAGAAATCCTTCCGACGCTGGATTCCGGAATGATTCCGAAGATGGAGTCCTGCCTGAACGCAGTGGATCAGGGAGTGCCTGCGGCCCACGTTATCGACGGCCGCCAGCCGCACTCGGTGCTGCTGGAGCTGATGACTTCCGGCGGTATCGGCACAATGGTAGAGCCCGGATAAGGCAGAAAAGACTGACAAGAATTTAGCTACACACGTTAGGCAGGTCGAAAGACGACATGAGCGACTTCAAGCAGCAGTGGCAACACACGATGATGAACAATTACGGCACACCGCGCATTGAGCTTGTGCAGGGTAAGGGCGCTATTGTCACGGATTCCGAGGGCAAGGAATACCTGGACCTGCTCGCCGGTATTGCAGTCAACGCGTTGGGTCACGCACATCCGGCCATCGTGGAAGCTGTGTCCAAGCAGATTTCCACGATGGGGCATGTGTCCAACATCTTCGCCTCTGAGCCGCCGCTGGCACTGGGCGAGAAGCTCATTGAGCTCACTGGCTGGGACACTGATGACACCCGAGTTATGTTCTGCAACTCCGGCACCGAGGCCAATGAGGCCGCGTTCAAGCTGGCGCGGTTGACGGGACGCAACCGCATTATCGCGACCCATCACGGGTTCCATGGGCGCACCATGGGCGCACTTGCCATGACCGGTCAGCCGGACAAGCGCACTCCGTTCGAACCGATGCCGGGTGGAGTCGAGTTCGTTCCCTACGGTGACATTGACTTCCTCACCAAGACCATCGAATCCGATCCGTTGGGTGTCGCTGCGGTGATTATGGAACCAATTCAGGGTGAGACCGGTGTGGTCGCACCGCCAGAGGGGTACCTCGCTGCCGTCCGCGAACTGACCAAGCGCTTCGACGTCCTCTTGATTGTCGACGAAGTACAGACCGGCATTGGCCGTACCGGCCAGTGGTTTGCCCACCAGCACGATGGCATCGTGCCGGATGTCATGACGCTGGCCAAGGGCCTCGGCGGCGGCCTGCCGCTCGGTGCTGTCATCGCCAACGGCCGCGCAGCGGAACTGTTCACTCCTGGTGCACACGGCACCACCTTTGGTGGCAATCCGGTCTGTGCTGCTGCCGGCCTGGCCGTCATCGAGACACTTGAAGAAGAAAAGCTGCTCGACCGAGTCACCGAAAAGGGCAAGGTTCTGGCTCGCAAGCTTGCGTCGTTAAGCCATGTCGATCACGTGCGTGGTCGCGGTTTCATGCTTGGACTGGTGCTGTGCGAGAACCTGGCGAAGGAAGCGGTTAACGCCGGTTATGAGCGTGGTGTCATTCTGAACGCTCCGCAGGCGAATGTGCTGCGTATTGTGCCTCCGTTGAACCTCAGTGATGAGGAAGTCAACCGCGCCGTCGAGTTGATTGATGCCTGCCTGAACGACGCCGCCGAGGCTGTCGCTAACAAAGGAAGGAATTAGGAACTGATGCTCCGTCATTTTCTCGCCGATGATGACCTGACTCCACAGGAGCAGGCTGAGGTGCTGCAGTTGGCTGCAGAGCTGAAGGCAGCGCCGTACTCCCGCCGTCCGTTTGAAGGGCCACAGTCGGTTGCGGTGCTGTTCGACAAGACATCGACTCGTACACGTTTCTCCTTCGACGCTGGTATTGCGGCTCTGGGCGGCAACGCGATTGTGGTCGAAACCGGAAACTCCCAGATGGGCAAGGGCGAAACCTACCAGGACACCGCTGCTGTGCTCAGCCGCTTTGTCTCGGCAATTGTCTGGCGCACCTACGCACAGTCAGGGCTGGAGGCCATGTCTGAGACCGCGACGGTGCCGATTGTCAACGCGCTTTCCGACGAGTTCCACCCGTGCCAGATTCTCGCTGACTTGCAGACCATCATCGAGCACAAGTGCCCGGAAGAAGGCCAGACGGGATTGCGTGGCAAGAAGGCTGTGTACTTCGGCGATGGTGCCAATAACATGGCCAACTCCTACCTCGTGGGCTTCGCCACCGCAGGTCTGGACGTCACCATCTGTGCACCAGAGGACTTCCAGCCGGAGCAGGTCTACGTCGACCGCGCCAAGAAGGTCGCGGAACAGACCGGTGCGGCCGTGTCCGTGACCGCGGACGTCGATGAGGCCATTGCCGGTGCCGACGTTGTCATCACTGACACCTGGGTCAGCATGGGGCAGGAGAACGACGGCCTGGATCGTCGTACTCCGTTTCTGCCGTACCAGGTCAACGCTGAGCTGATGACGAAGGCAAATGAGGATGCCATCTTCCTGCACTGCTTGCCGGCATACCGCGGCAACGAAGTTACCTCCGAGGTCATCGATGGCCCGCAGTCGGTAGTCTTCGACGAGGCGGAAAACCGCATGCACGCTCAGAAGGCGTTGCTGACCTGGCTGGTGGAGAGGCAGTAAGGTCATGACCGCAGCACAACCAGGTTCTCGAACAGCTCGGCAGACGCGCATCGCTGACCTGCTGGCGCAGCATCACGTGTCCAGTCAGGTTCAGCTCGTCGAGCTGCTTGCCGACGAAGGCATTGAGATTGCGCAGGCGACGTTGTCCAGAGACCTCGATGAGCTGGGCGCCCGAAAGATTCGCGATGGAGCCAACGGTTCGCGTTATTCCATCGTCGAAGATGCACTCGCTGTCTCCAGCGGGGCAGTGGCCAGGATGCGGCGCGTTTTAGACGAGCTGCTGGTCTCTATTGATCATTCGGGCACCATCGCGGTTGTGCGTACACCACCGGGAGCCGCACAGTATCTAGCCAGTGTGATTGACCGTGCGGGACTCAAAGAAATCGTTGGCACAATCGCGGGAGATGACACCGTAATGTGCCTGGCTAGAGAACCACTTTCCGGCGCTGACCTAGCCCAGCGTCTAGCCGCCGGAACGAACCAGTAAACTATTCCACGAAATGCTTTAAAGCACCGATTAAAGGAGCGCTTACCCTATGACCAACCGGGTTATTCTTGCTTACTCTGGTGGCCTCGACACCACCGTTGCTATTCCGTACCTCAAGGAAATGACTGACGGCGAGGTCGTCGCAGTTTCCATCGATGTCGGACAGGGCGGCGAGGACATGGAGTCCGTGCGTCAGCGCGCTCTGGACGCCGGCGCTGTCGAAGCTGTCGTTGTCGACGCTAAGGACGAGTTCGCCGAGGAGTACTGCCTGCCGACCATTAAGGCCAATGGTCTCTACATGAAGCAGTACCCGCTGGTTTCCGCACTGTCGCGCCCGCTGATTGTTAAGCACATGGCGAAGGCTGCAGAGGAGTTCGGTGGCACTCACGTCGCACACGGCTGCACCGGAAAGGGCAATGACCAGGTCCGTTTCGAGGTTGGTTTTGCCAACACCGCCCCGGATCTGAAGATCATCGCACCGGCTCGTGACTTCGCTTGGACCCGCGACAAGGCTATTGCCTTCGCTGAGGAAAAGGGTCTGCCAATTGAGCAGTCCAAGTCCTCTCCGTTCTCCATTGACCAGAACCTCTTCGGTCGTGCCATTGAGACCGGCTACCTGGAGGACCTGTGGAACGCACCAACCAAGGATGTCTACGCGTACACCGAGGATCCGACCCTGAACTTCAGCTCCCCGGACGAGGTCATCATCTCCTTCGAGGACGGTAAGCCGACTGCCATCGACGGCAAGAAGGTTTCCGTGCTTGAGGCCATCGAAGAGATGAACCGCCGCGCTGGTGCTCAGGGCATCGGTCGTCTGGACATGGTTGAAGACCGCCTGGTCGGCATTAAGTCCCGCGAGATTTACGAGGCTCCGGGCGCAGTTGCCATCATGACCGCACACGCAGCGCTCGAGGACGTCACCGTTGAGCGTGAGCTGGCCCGTTACAAGCGTCAGGTCGAGGGCGAGTGGGCCAACCTGGTCTACGACGGCCTGTGGTTCTCGCCGCTGAAGCGCGCGCTGGATGCCTTCATCGAGGAGTCCCAGAAGGGCGTTTCCGGTGACATCCGCATGGTCATGCACGCAGGTCACTGCAACGTCAACGGTCGTCGTTCGAACACCTCGCTGTACGACTTCAACCTGGCTACCTACGACGAGGGCGACACCTTCGACCAGACCCTGGCTCGCGGTTTTGTCGAGCTGCACGGCCTGTCCTCGAAGATGGCCGCAAAGCGCGACTTCAAACTGTAAAGATTCTCCAGAGCGACTAGAGCGAAAGGCCTATTGGAAAAGACAATGGTCGAAAAGCACGGTACCAACGAAGGCTCCCTGTGGGGCGGCCGCTTTGCCGGTGGCCCGTCCGAGGCGATGGCCGCATTGAGCAAGTCCACCCATTTTGACTGGGTGCTCGCGCCTTACGACGTTCTTGCGTCCAAGGCCCACGCCCGAGTGCTGCATGCCCGTGGGCTGCTCAGCGATGCCGACTTTGACACCATGATCGAAGGCCTTGATCAGCTCGGTCGCGACGTTGCCTCCGGCGAATTTGGTCCAGAGCCGACAGATGAGGACGTCCACGGTGCCATGGAGCGCGGTCTGATTGATCGCGTCGGCCCGGAGGTCGGCGGTCGCCTGCGCGCTGGTCGTTCCCGCAATGACCAGGTGGCAACTCTGTTCCGCATGTGGCTGCGCGATGCCGTGCGCGGCGTTGCACTGGATGTCACTGACCTGGTTGCCGCCCTGGTGGCTCAGTCCAAGGCACATCCGGATGCCATCATGCCGGGCAAGACCCACTCCCAGGCAGCGCAGCCGGTATTGCTGGCCCACCAGTTGCTGGCTCACGCGCATCCGCTGCTGCGCGATCTGGACCGCATCCGCGATCTCGACCGTCGACTGGCTGTGTCCCCGTACGGTTCCGGTGCGCTCGCGGGATCTTCGCTGCACCTGGATCCGGAGGCCATCGCGGAGGAGCTCGGCTTCGACTCTGCCACGGACAACTCCATTGACGGCACTTCTTCGCGTGACTTCGCCTCTGAGGCGGCTTTTGTCTTCGCCCAGATTGCTGTGGACATGTCTCGCCTGGCAGAGGAAATCATCTACTGGGCCACCCCGGAGTACGGCTACGTCACTCTGGCTGATGCCTGGTCGACTGGATCCTCCATCATGCCGCAGAAGAAGAACCCGGACGTGGCAGAGCTGACCCGCGGTAAGACCGGTCGCCTGATCGGTAACCTCGCTGGTCTTATGGCCACGCTGAAAGCGCAGCCGCTGGCCTACAACCGTGACCTCCAGGAGGACAAGGAGCCTTTGGTGGACTCGGTTGAGCAGCTAACCTTGCTGCTGCCGGCCCTGACCGGCCTGGTGGCAACGCTGACCTTCCACGAAGACCGTCTGCGCGAGCTCGCTCCGGCGGGCTACACCCTGGCCACGGACTTGGCTGAGTGGCTGGTCCGCGAGGGCGTACCGTTCCGCGACGCTCACGAGGCATCCGGCCAGTGTGTCCGCATCGCAGAGTCCAAGGGCGGTATCGGTCTGGACGAGCTTTCCGACGAGGACCTCGCCGGTATCCACCCGGCACTGACTCCGAAGGTCCGTGAAGTGCTTACTATTGACGGCGCTGTCGCTTCCCGCGATACTCGCGGCGGCACTGCGGGTGTCCGTGTTGCAGAGCAGCTCGCTCGCGTTGACGAGAAGAATACCGAGCTGAAGCAGTGGGCTGAAAAGCCGGTTCGCGGCTAAAGCTGCTAGAGCTAGCAAACCTGCTAGCCCAGCTAACGCAGCTAATTGATCGGTGTGCGGTCAATCGACCGCACGCCGATTTTTTACAGCCCGGGGGGGGAGTAGAAAAACCAGCAACCCGACAACTGATGACCCGGTAACTATCAACCCGATAACTGGCCACCCGAAAAATTACGGGCTCCACGTGCGAATACGGGCTGCAAATGTGAAACTGTGTAAGTTTATGACACTTTCAGGCCATTTTTCGGGCCATTTTTGTCATAAACGTAGTCAGTAACTCGGCTCGACCCGCCGCCGCCAGTCATAAACGCAGTCAGTAACTCGGATCGATCCGACGCCACCAGTAACCTTGTAATGCCAGGGTGCCCCCCCCGAAGTGACGCAGATTACTGATTATTTCTATATCTGTTGCCAGGTTTGGCCGGGTCTCTTACCATAATTTCATGGCGGAAAGTACGCGGTCGAGCGGTGGAAATCGCAGCTCACGAGATAAAAATAAAAATCAGAGTGGTAGCAAGAAAGGGTGCATGGGCCCGGGGGCAATTCTTGCAGTCATTTTGATTGTCATCGCGGCTGTTGCAGTCTATGTCGGTCGCGGCGGTAGTATTCCAGGTTTTTCTGGTGGCAGCTCCGGAGGAAACCGTGATTTCTTCGGTGGTGAAAAGACCGTCGTCAAGGCGATTGTTGGCTCTGAGAAGAAGCCCTTCTTCGAAGACGAAGAGGTCCAGAAGGCTCTTGCCTCTCACGGCTATACGGTGGAAGTAAAGACGGCGGGTTCGCGTCGGATGGCCACGGATGTGGATCTGGATTCCTTCGACTTGGCATTCCCGTCGTCGGCACCGGCAGCGGAGAAAATTGCCGAGAAAATGAGCGGCGCTGAGCGGTACGACGTCTTCTACACACCGATGGCGATCGCTACTTTCGACAACATCTTGCAGGCATTGGCGCGGGAAAATGTTGCTCGCCAACAGGGCACTACGTGGCAGGTAGATATGGCAGCCCTGGCCACGATGCAGCACGACAATGTCCGCTGGCGTGACTTCGCGGAGAACGATTATCCGTCGCCACGCACGGTGCAGATGTCCACGACTGACATTCGTTCGTCGAACTCGGCCGCAATGTACTTATCGCTCATGTCTTGGATTACCAATGAAGGCCGGATTGTGTCCGACAATGGGCAGGTCAATGCGGTCTTGCCAGAGCTCACCCCGCTGTTCACCGGCCAGGGGTACACGGAATCCTCATCTGCTGGACCATTTTCGGACTACCTCTCGCAGGGTGTCGGCTCAAAGCCAATGGTGATGGTCTACGAGTCGCAGTTCCTGGGGGAGAACAGTGCCCCGAACAGCCGGTTGAAGCCGGAAATGCGCCTGGCGTATCCATCGCCGACGATTCTGAGTACTCACGTGGCGCTGGGCTTTAACGACAATGGCGCTGCGGTCGCGCGGCTCCTCGCGGAAGACCCTGAGCTTCAGAAGCTGGCGGCCAAGCACGGTTACCGATCCAGCCATCCTGAGGCGATGGAGGACTTCCAGACGCAGTTGAAGACGGGCCAGGAGGTTTCCACCGATTTTGTGGATTCCATTGATCCGCCGAGTTTCGACATCCTCGAGCAGCTTATTGAGGGTGTTTCCCGTGGATACCAGAGCCCTCCGAGGCCAGAAACGGAAGAGGGGTAAAGCCGAATGAACATGGATCGAATGAACATGGATAAGGCACTAACTGCCCTCCGCAAAATGCTTCTTGGCCTCGTCGGTGTGCTCGGCATCTTCGCTGTCGCGGCCTGTTCCGACGGTGGCCTGAACCTGCCGCTGGGCTCAGACGATGACAAGACGAATAAGATCAACGTCGATTCTGATCTCAAGGGCTCGACTATGCGCATCGCCGGGGCCACGGAGCTCGCAGCACTCCAGCCGCTGATGCAAAAGGCCTCCGACGACCTCGGTTTTACTATTAACCTTGAGCTTCTCGACGGCACCGTGAAGAACAGCCACGCGCTTGTCGCAGGCGAATTCGACAACCAATTTGATGCCACTTGGTTTGCTACCAACCGGTACGTTGATCTGCTCGGTGGGGCTGACAAGCTGGGCGAAGCCAAGAAAGTCGCCACCTCGCCGGTAGCCTTTGGTATCCATTCGGCGAAGGCTCGGGAGCTCGGTTGGGATACCAAGCAGCCGACGTGGGCTGAGATCGCGGAGGCTGCGTCGTCAGGCAAATTGACCTACGGCATGACCAACCCCGCGGAATCGAACTCGGGCTTTTCCGGTGTGGTGTCGGTTGCGACCGCGTTCGCCGACACCGGATCGGCGCTGACTACGGGGGATATCAACCGCACCACGCCTGAACTGCAGAAGTTCTTCGAGGGGCAGAAGATGACCTCGGGTTCGTCGGGGTGGCTGCGTGACAAGTTCCTGGATGAGTCGGACTCCGTCGATGCGCTCATCAACTATGAAGCTGTGTTGCAGCAGATGAATAAAGAGGGCGCTGACCTGGAAGTTGTTGTTCCGAGCGACGGTGTCATCAGTGCGGATTACCCGCTGACGCCACTAGCACAGCCCGCTAATGATCTCGCCGCGCGGCAGACGGAGGCACTCGGACAGTGGCTGGAAGCAAACTCGCAGGTTCTCGCCGACCACTTCCTGCGCCCGGTCTCCGATGACGCCAACCTGCCGGAAAGCATGACCAACAGCGTGATCATCGAGCTGCCTTTCCCGGGTGATCGCGCAGTCACGGACCGCCTCATTGAGGCTTACAACAATGACCTGCGCGTGCCCGGAGAGTCGGTCTTCGTTCTCGACACCTCCGGTTCAATGTTCGGTGAGCGCATCGCTGATCTACAGGCGACAATGCGCGCAATCGTCGACGGCAGTGCACGCACCGAAACGGGAAGCGTGGGATTGCGAAACCGCGAGATCGCGACGATCCTGCCGTTCAGTACGAGCGTCGGCGAGCCCACGACCACGACAATCGACGGTCCGGAATCGCGCGCGCAGCTCACCGCCGCCGTCGATGGTCTGTACGCAGAGGGCGAGACGGCGCTTTACGACGCACTGATTCAGGCCTTCGACCTTCTCGGCAGCTCGGATAAGAACTCCATCCCGTCCATCGTGGTGTTGACCGATGGTCAGGTAACGTCGGGCAAAAGCTTTGCGGAATTCCGCGATTTCTACCAGTCCAAGGGCGGGAATCTGCCGCCGGTATTCGTCATTCGCTATGGCGAGGCGGATCCGGGAGAAATGCAG
Organism: Corynebacterium sp. HMSC061H03; assembly: GCF_001838215.1. NCBI lineage: Bacteria > Bacillati > Actinomycetota > Actinomycetes > Mycobacteriales > Corynebacteriaceae > Corynebacterium > Corynebacterium sp. HMSC061H03. The sequence goes on along the minus strand of NZ_KV836075.1, from coordinate 3,240 downwards.
GAACTTGCGAATCTGACCGGTGGTAAGGTTTTTGAATCCCGTGAGACCGAGCTTGCTGATGTGTTCAAGGAGATTCGTGGCTACCAGTAAATCCTCCGGCACTTCCTCCGGCACTTCTTCTGGCGGTGGCTTTCTCAACAGTCCCGCTAACATTGTCGGGCTCATCCTTGCCATCGCCGTCGTGCTGCTGCACCTGACCGTGGGGCTTGGTTTCCTGTGGCCGGTTGTTGCGATTGCCGCCTGGGGCGCGTCGGTTGCGCTGTTGCCGAGGCAGAGCAAAGGGGCGCAGAAGTCCGTTAGTTCGGCGCCGAAGCCTGAGGTCCCACAGCGTCGCCCGCTCAGTCCATCTGAGCTGCGTAGGAATCTTCACCGGACATTGGGCAGGCTTTTCGATGCCCAGCCTGGCGAAGCTCTTGGCAACGCCGCAAATGACCTGGGTGCGACGCTGGAATCCGTCCTGAGCGAGTGGAAGTACCTCAAAGATTATCCCGAGCAGAAGGTGGTCATCGGCGGCATTATCCAGGAGTACTTGCCGCAGACAGTCAACTCCTACCTCGCGGTCCCGGAGCGATTGCGTCACAAGGCCGAGAATCCGGCTCGGGAGTCCATCGACCTGTTGCATTCCGCGGTGCAGAAGATCCAGGATGCAATCGGTCAGGACAACCTGATTGCTTTGGAAGGTCAGCGTGACACCCTGGCAATTCAGTTCGGTAAGGTAGTGGACTATGAGCCTTGATCCGAAACTCCTTGAAATCCTCGCTTGCCCGCGTGACAAGGGGCCGCTTGAATACCTCGAAGACGAGCAGGTGCTGGTCAATCCCCGCCTGAAGATCGCCTACCGCATCGACGAAGGCATTCCGGTCATGCTTTCCGACGAAGCTATCGCCTGGGACAAGTAATTGCCTTTCCCGCTTCCCGACGGCTACCGCGCCCTCGACCGCACTGTGCTGTCGGGAGCTCCGATTGAGGCTGCGAAGACGCTGCTCGGCTGCGTAATTGTCATCCCCGCTGAGCATGTTATCGCCACCATCACGGAGGTCGAGGCCTATGGTGGCCCAGTTGACCAGCGCTATCCTGACCCGGCCGCGCACTGCTTCATGGGTCCAACCGCACGCAATCGCGCCATGTTTGGCCCGGCGGGACATTGGTATATCTACCGCTCCTACGGCATCCACTTTTGTGCCAATATCACCAGCGCTACGGACGGCACGGGCGGGGGAGTATTGGTCCGTTCCGTACGCATTGAGCAGGGCCTGGATGCGGTGCGCCGTCGCCGCGGTGAAAAACCTGCTGTTGCGGGTCTCGGACGTGGTCCGGGCAATGTTGGTCAGGCGCTTGGCCTTGACTTAAATGACTATGGGGTAGATGCGCTGGATCCGTCGTCACGCGTGTTCGTGGCGCAGCCAGAGAGCATCAACCCGGATAAAGACATCCACGCGGGCCCGCGTGTGGGCGTTCGGCGAGCGGCGAATCGGCCTTGGCGGCTGTGGCTTCCGGACGATTCCGTCTCAGCCTATCGGCGCCACAAGAAGGCCGTTGAGGAGTTCTAGGTCACCCTCGCGGTGAACGTCGGCAAGCGAGACGTTACGATAGGGGACGTGACTGAACAGAACATTATCGACGAACTACAGTGGCGTGGCCTGATTAATCAGTCCACCGATGTTGACGCGCTGCGTGAGGCGTGCGAAAACCCCATTACTCTGTATTGCGGTTTTGACCCAACTGGCGATTCGCTGCACGCGGGCCACCTGGTTCCGATGATTATGCTGCGTCGTTTCCAGCTGGCCGGTCACCACCCAATTGCGCTGGCCGGTGGTGCTACGGGCTTCATCGGCGATCCGCGTGATGTCGGTGAGCGTTCGATGCTCAGCCAGGATGCCATTGAGCACAACCTGGAGGCCATCAAGGACCAGCTACGTCGTTTTATTGACTTTGAGGGCGAGGCCCCGGCGACGATGGTCAATAATGCGGACTGGACTATGAACATGTCCGTCATTGACTTCCTTCGCGATGTCGGCAAGAACTTCTCCCTCAACACCATGCTCGACCGCGACACTGTGAAGCGTCGCCTCGAGTCTGACGGCATCTCCTACACCGAGTTTTCCTACATGCTGCTGCAGTCCAACGACTACGTGCAGCTGCGCCGCAACTACGATTGCGTGCTGCAGATTGGCGGCGGTGATCAGTGGGGCAACATCGTCTCTGGTGTCGATTTGAACAGGCGTATCGACGGCGCCAAGGTGCACGGCCTGACCGTGCCGCTGGTGACCGATGCGCAGGGTCAGAAGTTCGGTAAGTCCACCGGTGGCGGCAAGCTGTGGCTGGACGCTGAAAAGACCTCGCCGTACTCCTGGTACCAGTACTTCCTCAACGCGGGTGACTCGGTGGTTATTGACTACCTGCGTTGGTTCACCTTCCTGTCTCAGGAGGAAATCGCGGAGTACGAGGTTGCTGTTGCGGAGCGTCCGTTCAAGCGTGAGGCGCAGCGTCGTCTGGCGCAGGAGATGACCAACCTGGTCCACGGCGAAGAGGCCACCAAGGCTGTTGAGCTGGCAGCGCAGGCCCTGTTTGGCCGCGCTGAGCTGACCGAGCTGGACGAGGCCACCCTGGCGGGCGCCGTCTCCGAGACTGAGGTTGCGGAGATCGCTGAGGGCGAGCCGCGAACTGTTGTCGACCTTCTCGTCGCTGCGGGTCTTGCCAAGTCGAAGGGCGAGGCACGCCGCACCATTAAGGAAGGCGGCGCGTACGCCAATAACCAGCGCATCGAGGACGAAGCGTGGGAGCCTTCTGCTGAGGACCTGCTGCATGGCAAGTGGATTGTACTGCGCCGCGGCAAGAAGAACTTTGCTGGTGTGAAGTTCGTGTAAGTGCTGGTTGGTCTTTGTGTAGGCGCGCTGCTGATCTCTCGATTAATTGGTGTTTATGCAGCTTGATTCTTTTTAGGTAGCTGGGCTAAGGCTCCGGGCAGGCTAGGGGATTGATGATTTCAGAATCATTGACTCTTGGTCAGTCCGGAGCTTTGGTTGTTTTAAAGGGAGCATAGAAGCCGAAACAAAGGTGGTAGCGATGAGCGAAAGCTCCCGGCTTTCGTCACGGTGTGGGGACTGTCGGTCCTAATGAATCGTTCTACTCCACAGGCAAAACGCTAGTTCATATCCATCTACCTGGGGTTTTGTGTCTTTGGTGGGGTGTGTGTAATGTATTCGGGGGTCAGCGCGGCCAGGCAGTTTATGTGTTTGG